>NZ_JAMBDU010000001.1:0-275690 GCF_025143875.1 Microbacterium meiriae
TTGGCCCCCGGGGGGGGGCCCCCCCCCCCCCCCGGGCCGGGGGGGCCCCCCCCCGCCCCCCGGGGTTCCCCCGGCGTGCCCGGAAACTCCGAACGACTCCATCCCCCACTCCCAGGAAGGCATCCGCCATGACCGCTCAGCACCCCGTGAAGACCCTGCGGCTCGGACTCTTCGAGAACGCCCAGGCGAACGACTCCGGCACCGCGACCTGGCGCCACCCCGACAATCGGCGCTACCTCTTCGACAAGCTCGACTACTGGCGCGACACCGCGCGCCTGGTCGAGAACGCGGGCTTCGACTTCCTCTTCCTCGCCGACGCGTGGGGCTGGGCCGACGTCGCCGGTGAGCGGCCGGAGATCTGCTCCGTCGAGGGCCTGGATCTGCCGCGGCTCGACCCGGCGATCATCCTCGCCGCCCTCATCCCGGAGACCACCCGCCTGGGCCTGGTCGCCACCGGATCGACCCTGCTCGAGCCGCCGTACTCCTTCGCCCGACGCCTGGCCACTCTCGACATCCTGTCCGGGGGCCGGATCGGCTGGAACGTCGTCACCACCGGCACGGCCGACACCGCGGTGCAGGGCTTCGGCGTGCCGATGGTGGGACACGACGAGCGCTATCTGATGGCGGACGACTTCATGCAGGTCGTCTACAAGCTGTGGGAGGGGGCCTGGGAGGAAGGGGCGCTGGAGCGCGACAAGTCCGGTCGCTTCGCCGACCCGGCCAAGGTCCACCGCATCGCGCACGACGGGCCCTACTTCCGCTCGCACGGCTACGGCAACACGCAGCGCTCGCCGCAGGGCACGCCGGTGCTGTTCCAGGCCGGGGCGTCGCCCGCCGGTCGCGAGTTCGGCGGCAAGCACGGCGAGGCGATCTTCGTCGGGAGCGGCTCGGTCGAGCAGCTCCGCACGCATTCCTCGGCGATCCGCGAGGAGGCGGTGAAGAACGGCCGTGCGGCGCACGAGGTGAAGATTATGTCGGCGTTCGCCGCGGTCGTCGGCAGCACCGAGGAGGAGGCCCGCCGCACCTACGCGGAGGTCGCCGATGCGCAGAATCCCGAGGTCACCGTCGCCTCCTACGCCTGGTTCACCGGTCTCGACCTGTCGTCGTACGACCCGAGCACGCCGATGTCCGAGCTCCGCACCGAACTCTCGCAGACGCAGGTCGCGCGCTTCGCCGACAAGACGGTGGGCGATGTCCTGGCCGACTGGCACGCGCACGGCGTGGGCGCCCGCCCGATCGTGGGCACGCCGGAGCAGGTGGCGGACCGGATGATGGAGCTCGCCGACGGCGCCGACCTCGACGGCTTCCTCTTCGCTCCGGTGATCCCGCCGGCCTCGACCGCCGACTTCATCGAGCACGTCTTGCCGATCCTCAAGGAGCGCGGGGCGATCGCCGACCCCGCAGCCGAGCCGGAGTCGCTGCGGGAACGGCTGATGGGCACCCCGACGCCCGCGCTCGCCGACTCCCACATCGGGTCGTCGTTCCGGCGGACGATGGCCCGTGTCTGACAGCCTCGCCGGCGTCGCCGTCGTGGGGAGCGCGAACCTCGACCTCGTGGTCGAGGTGTCGCGTCCTCCCCGCGTCGGTGAGACGCTGCTCGGCCGGGCCGGAGGCCGCTTCCCCGGTGGCAAGGGTCTGAACCAGGCTGTCGCCGCGGCCCGCGCGGGAGCCGTGACCACGTTCTGCGGCGTCGTCGGAGCGGACGAGGCCGGCGCCGTTCTGGAGGCGGCGCTGACGGAGGCGGGAGTGGACGCCGCGCTCCGCCGCTCCGCGTCCGCGCCGACCGGGGTCGCGCACGTGCTGGCCTTCGACGAAGGCGACAACAGCATCCTCGTGGCGGCGGGGGCGAACGGCGAGCTCACTCCGGAAGACGCCGTGGCCGGGACCGTCGGGGCGGCCGTGATGCTCACTCAGCTCGAGGTGCCCTTCGCCGCGGTCGCCGCCGCCCTGGCCGCCGCACATGCCTCCGGGACCCTCACGATCCTCAACGCCGCCCCCGCGCACCCCGCCGCCGTCGACCTGCTGCCGGAGGTGGACGTGCTGGTCGTGAACGAGACGGAGTGCGCGGAACTCGGCGGCGTCGAGCGGCTCCTCGGCGCCGGCGCCGGGGCGGTCGTGCTCACGGAGGGGGCCGCCGGTGTGACGCTGCATCGGCCAGGGCGCCCCGGCGTGCACGTGCCGGCCTTCCGCATCGACGCCGTCGACACGACGGGAGCCGGGGATGCCTTCTGCGGCGCCCTCGCTGCGGGGCTCGCCCAGGGTCACGACATCGAGCACGCTCTCGTCCGTGCCTGTGCCGCGGGGGCGATCGTCGCCCGTCACCGTGGGGCGACCACTCCGGCGCTGTCCGTCACCGCTCTGGAGGCTCTGGTAGCGCGGCGCTGAGTCCGCGCTGGGCGCGGCGGTATCAGCGCGTAGGGGTGGTCTCCGCCGTCTCGCCGGCGAATGTGTACGCTCCGGCACGCAGCCGCTCCAGCAGCGTCAGGAGCCACTCCTTCTCGGCGGTGAGTCGGGCGGTGGAGAGGTCGAAGATCTCGCGCACGTACTCCGGGGTCGTCTCCGAGCGCAGGGTGTCCTGCACGTCGAAGCCGTTCTGCGTGATGATCGCGTCGCTCTTGATGAGCCGGTGCTCGAGGCCGGCGATGACCTCCTGCCGGCTGAGGACGAACATGAACGAGGCCACGGTCATGATCGCCTGGGTGTCGAAGGCCGCGACGTTCCAGAGGTTCTCGCGCAGCATGCGCTGCAGCTCCACCTCGCCGGCCGGGGTGATGCGGTAGGTGGTGCGCGCGGGGCGCTTGCCCTCCGTCTCGGTGCCGCTCTCCGCCACGTAGCCGTCGACTTCGAGCGCGCGGAGGGCGTTGTAGATCGAACCGGGCTGGATGTGCGCCCACTCGTCGACGTGCCAGGTCATGAGCTCGCGGCGCAGGAAGTAGCCGTGCACCGGTTGGAACTGCTTGACGGCACCGAGGACGACGAGGCGGGTGGTCGACATGCGCTTCATGCTAACGGTTCAGTGCGGTGGAACCTGTTGTTTGTATGGTCAAAAATGCATATAATCCAAACTAGTCAAAGTTGACTACCGAAAGGACTTCGTGATGACCACTGCCGTGACCGACGCCCTGCCGCGGGACCGCGCTCTCCGTCGCGCCTTCTCCGTCTACCCGACCGGTGTGGTCGCGCTGGCCGCGCACGTCGAGGACCGCGCCGTCGGTATGGCGGTCAACTCCTTCACCTCGATCTCGTTGGAGCCCGCCCTCGTCGCCGTCAGCGCCGCGCGCACCTCGAAGACGTGGCCCGTGCTGCGCGCCGTCCCCGAACTGGGGATGAGTGTCCTCGCGGCGCACCATGAGCCGCTCAGCCGCTCCCTGTCCGCGCGCGAAGGCGACCGGTTCGGCGGCCACGCGTGGCATCGCTCGGAGGGTGGGGCCGTGCTGATCGACGACGCCGCGCTCTGGCTCACGTGCCGGCTGCACAGCACGTTCGACGGTGGCGACCACGAGATCGCGCTCTACGAGATCCAGGATGTGACGCTCTTCGACGGCGTCGAGCCGCTCGTGTTCCACCAGAGCCGTTACCGCGCCATCTCGCCCGCCGGAGACGTGTGAGCGGACCGGCGCCCCGGGTGCTCTCCGGCCTGGTCGTCCCCGGCGACGGTCGCGGTCGGCTGCTCGGCTTCCCGACCGCGAATCTCGCCCTGTCCGAGCGGCTGCTGCCCGACGATGGGATCTATGCGGCGTGGGCGCTGTTGCCCGGCGACGACCGGCGGTGGGAGGCGACGGCGAGCATCGGCGTCAATCCGACGTTCTGTGGCGACCGGGCGCGGCGTCTCGAGGTGCACCTCCACGACATCGACCGCGACCTCTACGGGCAGCTGCTGTCGGTCGAACTCGTCGCGCTGCTCCGGCCGACGCTCCGTTTCGATGGAGTCGAGGAGCTCGTCGCCCGGACCGCCGCGGATGTCGCGGCCTCGCGGCGGCTTCTCGCCGCGGAGCGGCGCACGTTCGCGAGGCGCTGACTACGCCGCGTTCCAGCGGAGTCGCGGCAGCGTGGGGAACTCGGTGAGGATCGCCGCCGCGTCGGTCACGGGGAAGAGCGTGACCGGGAGCGGGGGGAGCCCCGGCGATGGTGCGACCGCGTAGGCCAGGGCCGCCGGCCCCTCCGACGCGCTCAGAAAGACCCGACTCTCGCGGCCGGCGACGGCGACCGTGGATCCGTGCAGGCCTGCGGACAGGGCGGCGGCCGCGGCGGTCGCTCGGGCCAGGAGTGTCGGACCGGGGAGCCAGGGGAGGAAGGCGTCCTCGGGGAGTCCGCAGGCGACAGCCAGCGCCGGGGTCAGCCAGCGGTCGCTCTTGAGGCCGTAGGGGGTGGGCTCCCGCGAGAGCAGGTAGCCGTAGCAGTGCAGGAGCCCGGCGTTACCGACCGGCCAGGTCGCCGGCAGGCCCGCGCGCCGGTGGAGCTCGTCGAACAGGGCGGGCGCGATGACGCCCGTGCCGGTGTTCTCGTCGACGGCGGTCGACCGGCCCCACGCGGCGAAGCGCCTCGCATCGCGATCAGCCCGGAGTGAGGCATCGAGCCGGGGCAACGCGTCGATCGCGCTCTGCGCGGCGACCGGGGTGCTGGTCGCGGCGCGGTCGGCGGCGTGCATGAGGGCAGCGAGTTCGGACACGGCGTTCACCATACGGGAACGACGTGGACGGAGTGTTCACGCGGCGTTCATGCGCTGTGGGCGTTCCGTCCATGTCGTTTGCCCATGCTGGACGGAGCGTCCGCACGGAAGGAACCCCGTGACCACCATCCTCCTCTTCGACTTCGACGGCACGATCGCGCTCGGCGACGGCCCTGTCCTCGCCTACGCCCGACATGTGGCCACCGCGCTGGGCGCGTCGGAGCGGTTCGTCGACGACGTCCGCATCGCGCTCGCCGCCGCGGGCCCCGACGCCGTCGACGGGTACGACGTCGTCCGCCGCGCGGCGGACAGCTTCGGCGCCGACGGTGCCGTGCTCAGCGCGGCCTACCTGGCGAGCCGCGCCCAGCTCGCCACGGCTGCGGCTCCGGTCACGGTCCCGAGCGGCCTGGTCGAGTTCCTTCGGACCGCCGGCCCCGTAGCGGAGCGCGTGCTGGTGACCAACGCCCCCGCCGTGCGTCTTCCGGAGGCTCTGGAGCACCTCGGGCTCGCGGGACTGTTCGACCGCATCGTGACCGATGCCCGCAAGCCCGCCGGGATGGAGGAGGTCCTCGATGCGCTGCCGCCCGATGCCCGCATCCTGAGCATCGGCGACATGTGGCGAAACGATCTCGCTCCCGCACACGCCCGCGGCCACGCCACCGCGCTGATCGGGGGCTTCGCCGACCCGGCAGCGACCCCGACCTTCCGCGCGGCCGACTTCGCCACTCTCGCACCGCAGCTCGAGGCTTGGCTGCGGGCCACCGACTCCTCCGTTCCGTCCACTTCACACACCCTCACCACCGAAGGATGATCATGCGTACCTCCCCCTTCCGCCGCCCGGTTCTCGGTCTCGCCGCCGCCGGTGCCCTGCTGACCGTCGCGCTCGCCGGGTGCTCCGGCACCGCTGCCGGGTCCGACCCGTCCGCCGCCCCCGCCGAGGATCCGGACTCCCTCGTCCTCGCCCTCGTCCCGTCGCAGGACCAGGACGGCCTCGTGGAGACAGCCGCCCCGCTGACCGACTACCTCACGGAAGAGGTCGGGATCGAGGTGACCGGTGTCGTCTCGAAGGACTACCAGGCCGCGGTCGAGGCGATGGGCGCGGGGCAGGCGCAGATCGGCTTCCTGCCGTCGCTGCAGCTCTGGCAGGCGAACGACATGTACGACGCGTCCGTCGTGTTGCAGACCGAGCGCAACGGCAACATCACCTACCCGGCGCAGTTCATGACGAACAACCCCGACAAGTACTGCGAGGACGAGCCGGTCCCGCGTGACGGGATGCTCTTCTGCAACGGCGCCGACGCCATGACCGGACCCGCCGGTCTCGACAGCATCGACAAGGTGGAGGGCGCGAAGGTCGCCGTCCTCGGCCCGGGGTCCCCCGCCGGTTACATCTACCCGATCCTCGCGCTCCAGGAGGCGGGCCTGGACACGGACGCGGACATCGAGCAGATCCCGGTGACTGCGAACGACGCGTCCGTGCTGGCCGTCTACAACGGCGACGCGGAGGTGGGCTTCAGCTTCTGGGACGCCCGCACGATCGTGCAGAAGGACACCCCGGACGTGGGGGAGAAGGTCGTCGTCTTCGCCATGACCGAGGAGATCCCGAACGACGGCGTCGCTCTGTCTGCCGACCTGTCCCCGGAGCTGCAGGAGCGCATCACGACCGCGCTCGAGGAGTTCTCGAACACGGAGGAGGGCTCGACGATCCTGGAGAGCATCTACTCGATCACCAAGCTCGCACCGGCCGATCCCGCGTCGCTCGACGTCGTCGCCCGGGCCGCCGAGGCCCTGGGGCTCCAGTAAGTTGTCCGCTCCGCATCAGCCGGTGGACGCCGTGGCTCCGGCCGCGGCGTCCACGCCGTGGAACATCCGTCTCGACGATGTGACGGTGCGCTATCCGAACGGCACGATCGGGTTGAACCGCGTCTCACTGGACATCGCCGCGGGCGAGATGGTCGCCGTCGTCGGGCTCTCCGGCTCGGGGAAGTCGACTCTCATCCGCACGATCAACGGCCTGGTACCGGTCACCTCCGGCACCCTCGACGTCGGCGGGCATCGCGTCAGCGGCGCCTCCCCGCGCACGCTGCGCCGGCTCCGGGGGGACATCGGCATGGTCTTCCAGGGCTTCAACCTCGCCGGTCGCGCCAGCGTGCTGCACAACGTGCTCGTCGGGCGTCTCGCCCACACGCCGCTGTGGCGCACACTCCTCGGTGCCTATCCTGAGGTTGACCGGCAGCGCGCGTACCACGCCCTCGACCGGGTCGGGATCCTGCCCAAGCTGCACGCGCGGGCCTCCGATCTCTCCGGCGGCCAGCAGCAGCGCGTCGCGATCGCCCGCGCTCTGGCGCAGGAGCCTCGCGTCGTCCTGGCGGACGAGCCGGTGGCGAGCCTCGACCCGCCCACGGCGCACGGCGTGATGAACGACCTGCGGCGCATCAACCGCGATCTCGGCATCACGGTGCTCGTCAACCTCCACCTGCTCGACCTCGCCCGTGAATACGGCGCCCGGATGATCGGCATGCGCGCGGGCGAGATCGTCTACGACGGCCCCGCCGCCGGTGCCTCGGACGCGGACTTCGAGGGCATCTACGGCCGGTCGCTCACCTCGGACGATCGGCTGGACGCGTGACCCCCGTCATCGACCAGGACACCGCGGTGGCACCGCTCGACGTGCCCGGGCGCCCACCCGGTGCCTGGAAGGGAGCCGCTGTCCTGGCGGGTGTGGTCGCCGTGACGGTCGTGATGTGTCTGCCCGGTGTCGGCATCGGAGTCGACCTCGACGCGATCGCGCGCAACTGGCAGAACGGCGCCGACAAGGTGCTGAAGCTGCTGGTGCCCGACTGGTCGTTCTTCCCGCGCACGGTCCCGCCGCTGATCGAGACCTTGCAGATGGCGGTCATCGCCACCGCCCTGGGCGCCGCCGTGTCCTTGCCCCTGAGCTTCTGGGCGGCGCGGGCGACGAACCCGAACACGGGCGCGAGACTGGTCGTGCGCGGGGTCCTCAACATCGTGCGCAGTGTTCCCGACCTGCTGTACGCCGCCATCCTCGTGGCGATGGTGGGCGTCGGCGCCCTTCCCGGGATCCTGGCGCTGGTCCTGTTCAACATCGGCATCATCGTCAAGCTCGTCTCCGAGGCCATCGACACGAACGACCGCGGGCCCCTCGAGGCCGGCCGGGCCGTGGGCGCGACGCAGATGCAGATCAACCGGACGCTCGCCCTTCCGGACGCCTGGCCCGCCTTCGCGAACCAGACCCTCTACGTCTTCGAGCTCAACGTGCGCGCATCGACCGTGCTCGGACTCGTCGGCGCGGGCGGGATGGGGCTGCTCATCGACGCCGTCCGCACGTTCTACCGCTACGACCAGCTCTCGCTCATCATCCTCGAGATCCTCATCGTGGTGATCGTGATCGACGTGGTCTCCGACGCCGTCCGGCGGAGGCTCGTATGACCGCGCCCCTCACCGCCGTCCCCGCCCGGCCTCGGCGCCCCTGGCTCCTCGTCGGATGGGGCCTCGTGACCGCCGTGATCGTGCTGGCCTTCTGGTCGATCGACATCTCCTGGGCGCGCCTCGCCGATCTCCCGGCGGAGATCGTCCGCTACACCGTGCTCATGTTCGGCGACCCGAACTGGGAGAAGCTCCCCGAGGCCCTGGGGCAGACCTGGCGAAGCATCGAGATGGCCTGGGTCGGCACGGTCCTCGGCATCCTCCTCGCGACCCCCCTGAGCCTGCTGGCCGCTCGCGGCTTCGGACCGGTCTGGCTGCGCAATCTGCTTCGCGGGCTGTTCTCGCTCATCCGCGCGGTCCCGGAGATCATCATCGCGATCGTGATCCTCTCGGTGACAGGGCTCACACCCTTCACGGGAGCCTTGGCGCTCGCACTCAACGGCATCGGCACCCTCGGCAAATGGGGCTATGAGGCCGTCGAAGCCGTGCCCCGTGGCCCCATCGAGGCGGCACACGCGGCCGGCGGCAGCACTCTCCAGGTGCTGCGATGGGGAGTGTGGCCACAGGCGGAACCGGCGTTCTGGTCGTTCTGGCTCTACCGCTTCGAGATCAACGTGCGCTCGTCGGCCGTCCTCGGCCTCATCGGCGTCGGCGGCATCGGTGACATGCTCACCTCCTACACCCAGTACCGTGAGTGGTCGACGGTGGGTGTCCTGCTCATCGTGGTTGTCACGGTGACGATGCTGATCGACGCGGTATCCGGCGCGATCCGCCGCCGGATCATGGAGGGAGCCCGAGCCCGTGTTCGCCCCTAGCTCTCCGCCGAGCGTGCGCATCGCCGCGGTCCGCAACACCTTGCAGCCCGCGGAGCGGCGGGTGGCCGAGCTCATCCTGGACTCCGCCGACGCCGTCGTGGAGTGGACAGCGCAGGAGCTCGCCGACCGGGCGGGTGTCGGCCGCGCCACCGTCGTCCGTGCGTGCCAGGGCTTCGGCTACCGCGGCTACCCGCAGCTCCGGGTCGCGCTGGCCGCCGAGCTCGGCGGGGGGAGCGGTGACGCTGCGGTCGATCACGGGCCGGGTGTGCTGGGGCGGATGCGCGGTGAGATCGACCGTGTCGCGGCGTCCCTCCCCATGCTGGCGAGTCTCCTGGACCCGGCGACCGTCGACGCGGCAGTCGCCGCGACCGCTTCCGCGCGACGTGTGCTGGTCCTGGCGAACGGTCTCTCGTCGCCGATCGCGAGCGATCTGGCGATGCGGCTCACGGCGGCAGGGCGACCGGCGGAGTTCATCGCCGACGCCATCGCCCAGCAGATCGCGGCCCGGCATCTCACGGAGCAGGACGTGTGCGTCATCGTCAGTGGTTCCGGAGCCAATGAGGCGAGCCTGCGTGTCGCGACCGCCGCCGCCCGCGGCGGTGCGACGGTGATCGCACTCACCTCGTTCGCGTCCTCCGCGCTGACCGACGCGGCCTCCCTGTCGCTCGTCATCACCCCGGCCGGGGTGAGCTTCCGCGAAGAGCTGCAGCACGCCTCCCGCGTCGCCTTCCTCGTGTTCGCCGAGGTTTTCGCGGCCGCGGTCACCTCCGCCCGCGGCGACGCCGCCGTCCAGGCTCGGGCACACGCCCTCGAAGTGGTCTCCGACAACCTCGACGGCTGAGGGACCGCGGTTCCGGCTGCACGACCTCGGTCCGCGGGCATGACCTGGCGGGCCGATCCGTCGTGCAGGTGTCGCGCAGTCGTGCAGGCGTCGCGGGGGGAAAGGGGGGAGGCGGGGACGGAAGGGGCCGGGTCAGTCGCGGGCGGTCTGCAGGAGGGCCCACACCTCGGCCCGGGCGGGGAAGGTCGTGAGGTCGGCCCCGAGGAGGGCGCCGGCATGGGAGACCCGGGAGCGGAGGGTGTGCCGGTGGATACCGAGGGCGGCCGCGGCCTGCTCGGCCCGCGTGTCGTGGTCGAGCCAGGTCCGCAGCGCGTGTTCGAGCGCGGTGCCGTGGGCGGCGTCGTGTTCCCGGAGCGGAGCGAGCCGCGACTCCGCGACGAGCCGGGCCTCATCCGTCGCCAGCGCCGTGAGCAGGCTGGATCCGACCGTGTCGGCGTACCGGACGGCGCCGCTCGTGCCCGGCTGTCGGAGAGCGATGAGCGCCTGGGCGTGCGCGCGGGAGAAGGCGTCGTACCCCTCCGGGGCCGAGACGCCGACGCGGGCGCTGAAGCGCGAGGCCGCGTCGTCGAGAAGAGCCTCGTCGGCCGCGGACACGCAGATGACCACGCCGTCCTCGGAGTCCGCGAGGAAGGCGGGCGTCCCGTGCTCGACCCGTCGGCGCTCCCACCAGTCGAGGAGAGGCTCGGCCGGGGCATCCCCGGTCACCGCCACCACCACGGGGGCGGGCGGAAGGCTGCCGAGGACACGGCGCGCGAGGCCGGGGTCGTCGCTCAGGAGCGAGCGCAGCAGCTGCGTGTGCAGCCGGCGTCGGCCGCGGGCGAGCTGCTCGCTCTGCTCCCGCGCCAGTCCCGCCATCGCGATGACCGAGGTGACGACGGCCCTGGCCTCCTGGTCGAGGGCGTCGGCCGCCACGGCGAGGACGCCGCGCAGGTGCCCGCCCCGCCCCACCGTGAAGAGCATGAAGGTGTGCGCATCGAGGGTGAGGGACTGCCCCGCCTCGAGTCCGCGGTCGAGGATCTCCTGGACCCGGGTCCCGAGCCCTTCCCGGACAGTCGCCGAGAGGGCGTCGCGGGGGTGGGCGACGATCAGGTCGCCCGCCGCGTCGAACATGCCCGCCCAGGCGCCGAGTCGACGGCCGAGTTCGGTGATGATCGCCTCGAGCCCGCGCGGCCGGAGGGCGGCGAGGGCGAGGGCGCGCTGGGTGTCCAGCGCCCAGGTGCGCCGGGCGTAGGCCTGCGCCGCGATCGCCTCGGAGTGCGCGCGGGCCACGGCGATGAACGGCGTGCGGTACGGCACCTCGAACAGGGGGATGCCCTGGTCGGCGCACGCCGCGATCAACTCTTCCGGTGTTCCCGAGCGATGCACGTCGGTCCCGAATCCGAGCCCCAGCACGCCGCGCTCGGCGAGGCGGACGACGTAGGGGGCGATGGCCTCCGCGTCGTCGAACTGCGTGCCGGTGGTGAGGAGGACGAGGTCTTCCGCGAGGAAGGGCGTCGGGTCCGCGAGGTCGGAACTGTGCACCCAGCGCAGTGGCCGGTCGAGCGCGCCGTCCGGCAGATCCGCTGCGGTGGAGACGAGGCGCAGGTCGAGATCCCGGCGGCGCAGCAGGGCGGACAGCGTGGAGGGATCGGCGGGGGCCATACGATCTCCGGTTGTACGAGACGGCGAAATCAATTCTCTGATTGTACGACCCGGCGAATGCGGGCGTCTCCGCTGCCGCCGTACGCTCGCGACATGGCTCTCCTCGACACCGCAGCACCCGCAGTCCCCCTCGGCGGCCCCGACCTCCCGCAGGAGCGTCGCCTCGTCACGGAACTCCCCGGCCCGCGGTCGGCCGAGGTCCTCGCCCGCAAGGCGGACGCGGTCGCCGCCGGTGTCGGTCACACGGTGCCGGTCGCCGCCGTCGCGGCCGGGGGAGGAGTGGTCGTCGACGCCGACGGCAACTCGCTCATCGACCTCGGCTCCGGCATCGCCGTGACCACGGTCGGCAATTCGCACCCGAAGGTGGCCGCCGCCGTGGCCGCGCAGGCGGCGCAGTTCACGCACACCTGCTTCATGATCTCGCCGTACGAGTCGTACGTCGGCGTCGCCGAGGCGCTCAACCGCGTCACCCCCGGCGACTTCGCCAAGAAGAGCGCCCTGTTCAACTCCGGCGCCGAGGCTGTCGAGAACGCGATCAAGATCGCCCGCAAGCACACCGGTCGTCAGGCCGTCGTCGCGTTCGACCACGGCTACCACGGCCGCACGAACCTCACCATGGCGCTGACCGCGAAGTCGATGCCGTACAAGAGCGGCTTCGGACCGTTCGCCCCCGAGGTGTACCGCGCGCCGATGTCGTACCCGTTCCGCGACGGGCTCGAGGGCGGCGAGGCCGCGGCCCGCGTGATCCTCCAGCTCGAGAAGCAGATCGGCGCCGACAACCTCGCCGCCGTCATCATCGAGCCGATCCAGGGTGAGGGGGGCTTCATCGTCCCCGCCGACGGCTTCCTCCCCGCGATCGTCGACTGGTGCCGCGCGAACGGCGTCGTCTTCATCGCCGACGAGGTGCAGACCGGGTTCGCCCGCACCGGACACATGTTCGCCAGCGAGATCTTCGGCATCGAGCCCGACCTCATCACCACCGCCAAGGGCATCGCGGGCGGGCTGCCGCTCGCCGCCGTGACCGGCCGCGCCGAGATCATGGATGCGTCGCACTCCGGTGGCCTCGGCGGCACCTACGGCGGCAACCCCATCGCGTGCGCCGCGGCGCTCGCGGCCATCGACGTGTTCGAGAACGACGGCGTCATCGAGCGTGCCCGCGAGATCGGCGAGATCCTCCTCGGCCGCCTCACAGCCCTCCAGGCCGAGGACGCCCGCATCGGCGACGTCCGCGGTCACGGTGCGATGGTCGCCGCCGAGTTCGTCGACCCGGAGACCAACGCTCCGGACGCCGCGCTCACGGCTGCTGTGGCCAAGGCGTGCATCGCCCAGGGCGTCATCGTCCTCACCTGCGGCACGTACGGCAACGTCATCCGCTTCCTCCCGCCGCTGTCCATCGGCGACGAGCTGCTGAACGAGGGCCTCGACGTCGTGGCCGAGGCGCTGGCCGGCGCCTGACACCCTGTCCGGTCGCGTCCCCGGATCGGGGGATTTCGGGACGCGACCGGTACTTCATCCCCCGCATCCCCCGACGACGAAGGAGTTGCAGATGGCTGAGATCACCCGCGACGTGCTGATCGTGGGCGCCGGAGCCGCAGGGCTCACGGCGGCCAACGACCTGCGGAAGGCCGGGCTGTCGGTCGCCGTGCTGGAGGCCCGCGACCGCGTGGGTGGCCGCCTGTGGACCGACGTGATCGACGGCGCCATGCTGGAGATCGGCGGCCAGTGGGTCTCGCCCGACCAGGACGCGCTCAAGGACACGATCGAGGAGCTGGGGCTCGAGACCTACAGCCGGTACCGCGAGGGCGACAGCGTCTACGTCGGCCCGGACGGACAGGCCCACCGCTTCACGGGCGAGATGTTCCCGGTGTCGGCGGAGACCGAGGCCGTGATCGCGCGCATCACCGGCATCCTCGACGCCCTCGTCGCCGAGATCGACCCGGACAAGCCGTGGGAGCACCCGAACGCGGCCGAGTGGGACTCGATCTCCTGGGACGCCTGGCTGCGCTCGCAGACCGACGACGACGAAGCCGTGCGTAACCTCGCCTTCGCCACCGGCTCGGCGATGCTGACCAAGCCGACCCACGCCTTCTCGCTGCTGCAGTCGCTGCTCATGGCGGCCTCGGCCGGCTCGTACTCGAACCTCGTCGACGCCGACTTCATCCTCGACAAGCGCGTCGTGGGAGGGCTCCAGCAGGTGCCGCTGCGCCTCGCCGAGCGCCTGGGCGAGGACGTGCTGCTGAACCAGCCCGTCCGCAGCCTGGAGTGGTCGGATGACGGGGTCGTGGCGACCACCGACGACCTCACGGTGCGGGCGCGGTACGCGATCCTCGCGCACGCCCCCATCCTCTACAACCGCATCTCCTTCGTCCCGCCGCTGCCGCGTCGCCAGCACCAGCTGCACCAGCACCTCTCGATGGGCTTCGTCATCAAGGTGCACGCCGTCTACGACCGCCCGTTCTGGCGCGAGCAGGGCCTGAGCGGCACGGCGTTCAGCCCGTACGAGCTCTCGCACGAGGCCTACGACAACAGCAACCACGGCGACGAGCGCGGCACTCTGGTCGGCTTCGTGTCCGATGCGAACGCCGACGGCGTGTTCGAGCTGTCCGCCGAGGAGCGCAAGGAGCGCATCCTCGAGTCGCTGTCGCACTACTACGGTCCCGAGGCGAAGAACCCGGTCGTGTACTACGAGAGCGACTGGGGCAGCGAGGAGTGGACGCGTGGCGCCTACGCCGCGAGCTTCGACCTGGGCGGCCTGCACCGCTACGGCGCCGACCTGCGCACGCCCGTCGGACCGATCCACTTCGCCTGCAGCGACATGGCAGGAGCGGGTTACCAGCACGTCGACGGGGCGATCCGCATGGGCCACTTCGTCGCGGCGAACATCGTCGACGCCCGCCGCGAGGCCGGCGCTCCCGAGAGCATCGGCTGATGACCGGCTCGGTCGTCGTCGGCTACACGGCGACGGATGCGGGGGCGGACGCGGCGGCGCTGGGCGCACGTCTGGCGCGCAGCATCGGTGCGACCCTCCACCTCGTGATCGTGCTGCCGACCGAGGGCACCCGGAGCGCCGCCGTGCCACCGGAGCGCGCCTACGAGGACGTCATCCGGAAGCAGGCGCGGAGCTGGCTGCAGGACGCGGTCGTGCGTCTCCCGCAGGAGCTGGTGCGCAGCGGCCATGTGCGCTTCTCCGAGTCGTTCGCCGAGGGGCTCATCGCCGCCGGTGAGGAGTTCGCCGCCAGCGTCATCGTGATCGGCACGGCCGGCGGCGGCCTCTTCGGCCGGCATCGCCTGGGCAGCGTCGCATCGGAGCTGCTGCACTCCTCGCCGATCCCGGTGGCCCTCGCACCCTCCGGGCTCGCGCAGCAGGACGACCACGTGCTTCCGCGCGTCACGGTCGCCGTCGGCACGCGTCCCGGCGCGGAGGGCGTGCTCGACCAGGCCGTCGCCCTCGCCGGCGCGGCCGAGGTGAGCCTCCGGCTGGTGTCGCTCGTGCCGTTCGACGTGCCGCCGGGACTCGACACCGGCGCGATCCGCCTCGCCGGCAGCGAGCACGCGCACCAGGTGCTGGCCGTGGCGGCCGAGCGCCTGCCGGACGGCCTCGGCGCCGTCGTCGAGGAGGCGCCGGGCGAGACGGTGGAGGACGCCGTGGCCGGGCTCTCCTGGCTCCCCGGCGAGGTCGTCCTCGTCGGCTCCAGCCGGCTGGCGCAGCCACGCCGTCTCTTCCTGGGCTCCACGGCGGCGAAGATGCTGCACGAGCTGCCCGTCCCCATGATCGTCGTCCCGCGCACCCGCATCGAAGCAGGAGACCGCTGATGAGCAGCACCAACCGGGCGACGGAGCCCGCATCCGGCGTCACGACCGGAATCTCGACGAAGGGCCTGAGCGCCGGCACCGTCGGCCTGATCGGCGCCGTCGTGATCGGCATCTCGTGCATCGCCCCCGCCTACACGTTCACGGCCGCCGTCGGCCCCACCGCGTCCGAGGTGGGCGCGCAGATCCCGGCGATCATCCTCGTCGGCTTCATCCCGATGCTCCTCGTGGCCTTCGGCTATCGCGAGCTCAACAACCGCATGCCCGACTCCGGCACTTCCTTCACCTGGGCCGCCAGGGCGTTCGGGCCGTGGGTGGGCTGGATGGCCGGATGGGGCCTCGTGGTCGCCACGATCCTCGTGCTGTCCAACCTCGCCGGGGTCGCGGTCGACTTCCTGTTCCTGCTGCTGTCGCAGATCACGGGCGACGCCGAGATCGCCGATCTCGCCGGCGTCACCTGGATCAACATCGGCGTGTGCCTGCTGTTCATGCTCGGCGCGACGTGGGTGTCGTACCGCGACATGCAGACCACGCAGAAGCTGCAGTACTGGCTGGTCGGATTCCAGATCCTCGTGCTCGTGTTCTTCGCGGTCGCCGCGATCGTGCAGGCCGTGGGCGGCAACGGCTTCGACTACCAGCCGTTCGACCTCAACTGGTTCAACCCGTTCGCGATCTCGTCGTTCAGCGCGGTCGCCGCCGGTCTGTCGCTGTCGATCTTCATCTTCTGGGGCTGGGACGTCACCCTCACCATGAACGAGGAGACGAAGGACCCGGAGAAGACCCCGGGCAGCGCGGCCACCGTCACGGTGCTCACGATCGTCTCGCTCTACCTGCTCCTCGCCGTCGCGATGATCATGTTCGCGGGCGTCGGTACGGGGGAGCTCGGCCTCGGCAACGGCGACATCCAGGAGAACGTGTTCTTCCACCTCTCCGGGCCGATCCTCGGGCCGCTCGCGTTCCTCGTGTCGCTCGCGGTGCTCACGAGCTCGGCGTCGTCGCTGCAGTCGACGTTCGTCGGCCCGGCACGCACCCTGCTCGCGATGGGTCACTACGGCGCGCTGCCGAAGTCGTTCGCGAAGGTGAGCCCCCGGTTCTTCACCCCGGGCTACGCCACCATCGTGTCGGCCATCGTGGCCTCCGCGTTCTACGCCGTGATGCGCGTGGTCAGCGAGGACACCCTGTGGGACACGATCCTCACGCTCGGCATGATGATCTGCTTCTACTACGGGATCACGGCGTTCGCCTGCGTCTGGTATTTCCGCAAGCAGTGGTTCGACTCGGCGCGGAACGTCTTCTTCACCTTCCTGTTCCCGCTGGTGGGCGGCATCATCCTGGCGATCCTGTTCTTCACGACGCTGATCGACTCCATGGACCCGGCCTACGGCTCCGGGTCGGAGATCGGCGGCATCGGGATCGTCTTCATCCTCGGCATCCTCATCATCGTCGTCGGGATCGCCGTGATGATCTGGAACGCCATCCGCCGCCCCGCCTTCTTCCGCGGTGAGACGCTGGGTATGGACGCTCCGCCCAGCCGCCGTCGTCGTCCCACGTCCGTCTGAAAGAGAGAGAATCCATGAGCACTCAGAACGAGCAGGCGCTGCTCGACAGCATCCCCACCGGCCTCTTCATCGGCGGGGAGTGGATCGAGGGGGAGACCGGCGCGACCTTCGACGTCAAGGACCCCTCGACCAACCAGGTGATCCGCACGATCGCTGACGCCACCCCCGCGGACGGCATCCGGGCGCTCGACGCCGCCGTCGCCGCACAGGACGAGTGGGCCGCGACCGCGCCGCGCGTGCGCGGGGAGATCCTCCGCCGGGCGTTCGACCTCGTGCAGGAGCGCAAGGAGGACCTCGCGCTGCTGATGACGCTCGAGATGGGCAAACCCCTGGCCGAGGCCCGCGGCGAGGTCGCCTACGGCGGCGAGTTCCTCCGCTGGTTCAGCGAGGAGGCCGTGCGCATCAGCGGCCGCTACGGCCTGAACCCCGAGGGCACCGGTCACATGATCGTGTCGCAGCGCCCCGTCGGTCCGTCGTTCTTCGTCACGCCGTGGAACTTCCCGTTCGCGATGGCCACGCGCAAGATCGCCCCGGCCCTCGCCGCCGGCTGCACCGTGGTGATCAAGCCCCCGGCACTCACGCCGCTCACGACCATCTTCTTCACGACGCTGCTCGAAGAGGCCGGTCTGCCCAAGGGTGTCGTCAACGTCGTGCAGACCTCGAAGTCGAGCGCCCTGTCGGCGCCGATCATCGCCGACCCGCGTCTGCGCAAGCTCTCCTTCACCGGATCGACCGAGGTCGGCCGCAAGCTCATCGCGCAGGCCGCCGAGGGCGTGCTCCGGGTGTCGATGGAGCTCGGCGGCAACGCCCCGTTCGTCGTGTTCGACGACGCGGACCTGGACAAGGCCGTGGAGGGCGCGCTGGCCGCGAAGTTCCGCAACATCGGTCAGGCCTGCACGGCGGCGAACCGCTTCATCGTGCACAAGGACGTCGCGGGCGAGTTCGCCAAGCGCGTCACCGAGCGCGTCAACGGCATGAAGATCGGTCGCGGCACGGAGGACGGCGTGGCGATCGGCCCGCTCATCGACGAGGACGCCGTGGCCAAGGCCGGCGAGCTCGTCGACGACGCCGTCGAGCGCGGCGCGACCCTGCTCGCGGGCGGCAAGGCGCTCGAGGGCACCGGCACGTTCTACGAGCCCACGGTCCTCACCGACGTCGTCCCCGGTTCCGCGATCCTCCGCGAGGAGATCTTCGGCCCGGTGCTCGCGATCGCGACCTTCGAGACGGAGGACGAGGCCGTGCGTCTCGCCAACGACACCGAGTACGGCCTGGTCTCCTACGTGTTCACCGAGAACCTGCAGCGCGGTCAGCGGATGATCGACGCGCTGGAGACGGGCATGATGGGTCTCAACGTGGGTGTCGTCTCGAATGCGGCGGCTCCCTTCGGCGGCGTCAAGCAGTCCGGCGTCGGCCGCGAGGGCGGCTTCGAGGGCATCCACGAATACCTGTCCACCAAGTACACGCTGATCCCGGTCTCCTGACCGGCACGGCAAGAGGAGGAGAGACATGACCGACTACGCCGTCGTCAACCCCGCCACCGGCGAGACCCTGGCGTCGTACGACACGTTCACCGACGCGCAGATCGAGGAGGCCGTCGCCGCCGCGGACGAGGCCCACCGCGAGTGGTCGCGCTCCACCACGGTCGCCGACCGTGCCGCGCTGCTGCGCCGTGCGGCCGAGCTGCACCGCGAACGCCGCGAGGAGCTGGCCGACATCTTCGTGCGCGAGATGGGCAAGCCCCGGGATGCCGCACTCGGCGAGGTCGACTTCGCCGCCGACATCGCCGAGTACTACGCGGACCAGGCCGAGGACATCATGGCCGACCAGCCCATCAAGATCCTCGGGGAGGGGTCGGCGATCATCCGCCGCTCCTCGCTGGGACCGCTCGTGGGCATCATGCCGTGGAACTTCCCGGCCTACCAGATCGTGCGCTTCGCGGCGCCGAACCTGATCGTCGGCAACACGATCCTGCTGAAGCCCGCGCCGCAGTGCCCGGAGTCGTCGAGCGCGATCGAGGCGATCTACCACGACGCCGGCTTCCCGAAGGGCGCGTACCAGAACGTGCTCGCGACGAACGACCAGATCGCGGCCATGATCGCGGACCGGCGGGTGCAGGGGGTGTCGCTGACCGGCTCCGAGCGCGCCGGCGCCGCGGTCGCCGAGGTGGCGGGGCGCAACCTCAAGAAGGTCGCGCTGGAGCTGGGCGGGTCCGACCCGTTCATCGTGCTCTCCACCGACGACCTCGACGCCACCGTGCAGGCGGGTGTCGACGCGCGGCTCGACAACAACGGTCAGGCCTGCAACGGCGCCAAGCGCTTCATCATCGTCGACGACCTCTACGACGCGTTCGTGGAGAAGTTCACGGCGGCGATGGCGGCCGTCGAGGCGACCGACCCCACGCTCGACGACACGGTCCTCGGCCCGGTCTCGTCGGAGGCGGCGGCGGAGAACCTGCAGAAGCAGATCGACACGGCCGTGGCCCAGGGCGCGACGCTGCTCACGGGCGGTACGCGCGACGGGGCGTTCTTCGCGCCGACCGTGCTCGCCGACGTGACCCCGGAGATGGACGTCTACCGCGAGGAGCTGTTCGGTCCCGCGGCGGTCGTGTACCGCGTCGCGGACGAGGACGCGGCGGTCGCGCTGGCCAACGACACCACGTTCGGCCTCGGCTCCTACGTCTTCACGACGGACGAGGCGCAGGCGGAGCGGGTGGCCGACAGGATCGAGGCGGGCATGGTCTACGTGAACCTCGTGCTCGCCGACAGCCCGGAGCTCCCGTTCGGCGGCATCAAGCGCAGCGGCACGGCACGCGAGCTGGGCCACCTCGCCGCCGACGAGTTCGTCAACAAGAAGCTGATCCGCATCGGCTGATCGTCGACCCACCCCCTTGCGGCCGAGCGGCCCCCTTGCGTGCGTACGCAAGGGGGCCGCTCGCACGAGAGGGGCCGGGTCGACGGGGGTGCGCGTCGAGGACGGACGAGGCACAATGGCGGCATGAGCGCGCACACGGATCCGGTCCAGACCCTCACCGCGGAGCAGAGCTGGGAGCACCTGCGCAGCCAGGAGCTCGGGCGGCTCGTGACCCGGGTCGGCGACACCATCGACATCTTCCCCGTGAACTATGCCGTGGACGGCGAAGGCCTGCTGTTCCGCACCGCCCCCGGGAGTAAGCTGTTCGAGCTGACGGTCACCGCCGACGTGCTCTTCGAGGTCGACGACCACACGGACACCGCGGCCTGGAGCGTCATCGTGCGCGGACGTGCGGAGGCTCTGGAGACCGACGCCGACATCGAGCGGGCGGAGGCGGCTGGCCTGCGCCCGTGGATCCCGACCGACAAACGCGTGTACGTGCGCATCGCCCCGGCATCGGTGTCCGGCCGTGCGTTCCGGCGCGATCCGGAGCCCGACCGGGACGGGCCGCAGGAGTACTGAGCCCGGCCCGGGGAGGCGTCGGCGGGCGTAGGGTCGGGGTATGGCCAACGTCGCTGAGAACATCGTCAAGACTCTGAACGCCAACGGAGTCGACCGGGTCTACGGCATCCCGGGCGACTCCCTGAACGGACTCACGGACGCCCTCCGCAAGGACGGCCGGATCCGCTGGGTGCACGTGCGCCACGAGGAGTCCGCCGCCTTCGCCGCCGCGGCCGATGCCGGCACCACCGGGGACCTCGCCGTCGTGGCGGGCTCATGCGGCCCCGGCAACCTGCACCTCATCAACGGCCTGTACGACGCGCAGCGCTCCCGGGTGCCGGTGCTGGCCATCGCCGCCCACATCCCCACCGTCGAGATCGGCACCGGATACTTCCAGGAGACGCATCCGCAGGAGTTGTTCCGCGAGTGCAGCGTGTACGTCGAATACGTCGCGGACCCGTCGCAGATGCCGCGGCTGATGGAGATCGCCATGCGCGCGGCCATCGAGCAGCGCGGCGTCGCGGTCCTCGTGATCCCCGGTGATGTGGCGCTGTCCGAGATCGCGGACGACCGTGCCGTGGTGATCGAGCGCACCCGCCCGCTGATCCAGCCCAGCGGTCCGGAGCTGGAGAAGGCCGCGACCATGCTGAACGCGGCCAAGAAGGTCACCATCCTCGCCGGGGCCGGCGTGGAGGGCGCGCACGACGAGGTGATCGCGCTCGCCGACGCACTCGGTGCCCCCATCGTCCACGCGCTGCGCGGCAAGGAGTTCATCGAGTACGACAACCCGTTCGACGTCGGCATGACGGGGCTGCTCGGATTCGCGTCGGGTTATCGGGCGATGGAGGCGGCGGATACGCTCCTCGTCCTCGGCAGCGACTTCCCGTACGAGCAGTTCTACCCGGAGCACGCGACCACCATCCAGGTCGACATCCGCGGCTCGCAGCTCGGCAAGCGGCACCCGCTCGACCTCGGGCTCGTCGGCGACGTGAAGGCGACCGCCGAGGCCCTGCTGCCCCGACTCGCCCGGAAGGACGACCGCGGCCACCTCGACGACGCCGTGGCCCACTACCGGAAGACGCGGAAGAAGCTCGACGAGCTCGCGGTGCCGGCGAAGGGCGCACGCCCCATCCACCCGCAGTACCTGGCACGCCTGCTGGACGAGTACGCCGCCGACGACGCGATCTTCACCGCCGACGTGGGCTCGCCGACCGTCTGGGCCGCGCGCTACCTGTCCATGACCGAGGGACGCCGGCTGATCGGGTCGTTCACGCACGGCTCGATGGCGAACGCCCTGATGCACGGCATCGGCGCGCAGGTCGCACATCCGGATCGTCAGGTCGTGGCGCTCGCCGGCGACGGCGGCCTCGCGATGATGCTCGGCGAGCTGCTCACGCTCACCCAGAACGGTCTCCCGGTCAAGACGATCGTGGTGAACAATTCATCGCTGAACTTCGTGGAGCTGGAGATGAAGGCCGCCGGCTTCGTCACCTACGGCACGGGGCTCGACAACCCGAGCTTCGCGGCGATCGCCGAGGCCATGGGCATCTTCGCCCGTCGGGTGGAGCGCAGCGAGGATCTGCCGGAGGCGGTCCGTGAGGTCCTCGCGCACGACGGTCCCGCGCTGCTCGACGTCGTGACCGAGCGCCAGGAGCTGTCCATGCCGCCGGCGATCGAGGCCGCGCAGGTCAAGGGCTTCGCGCTCTACGCGATCCGCACGGTCATGTCGGGCCGCGGGGACGAGCTGCTCGACCTCGCACGGGCGAACTGGCGTCAGCTGTTCTGACGCGCTCACCACCGCGACGACGCCGGCTCGGGACCCCTGTGGATCCCGAGCCGGCGGCGTGTCAGTTCTCGACGAGGGCCCTGACCTCTGCGGCCTCGGCGTGCCGTCCCAGTGCCTCCAGCACATCGCCGAGCTCCAGTGCCGCGACCTGACGCAGCGGCGGGAAGCTCTCGGCATGGTCCAGGGCGCTCCGGTAGACGGGTACGGCGTCGGCCGGACGGTCGTTCCCCGCGAGGACGCGCCCCGCGAACAGTTCCGAGCTCCCGGCGGCGCCCTGATCCCCGAGCGCGGCGAAACCATCGGCGGCAGTGAGGGCGGCGGCGACGGACTCGTCGATCCGGCCGAGCTGGGCCAGGGCGCGGCCGCGGGAGTCGGTCACGTCGGCGAGCAGCCATCCGGCTTCATGCTCCTGGGCGAGCGCGGCGACCTCGTCGAAGAGGGGGAAGGCGCGCTCGTCGCCGCGACCGCCGTAGGCCTGGCCGAGGCTGTGCAGCACCTCGGACAGCGCGCCGACGGCCTCGGGGGCGCGACGAGCGATGTCCGCAGCGCCCTCCAGCAGCCGCACGGCGTCGTCGTGCTCCTCGAAGCGGGCGAGGATCTTCGCCTGCTCGGTCATGGCCATGGCCTGGTCGGCGTGCGCCTCCGCCTGTCCGAACAACTCGGCGGCGTAGCCGTGTGCGCCGACCGCCTGGCCGAACTCTCCGGACTCGGCGAGAGACCGGGCGAGGAGAGAGGCCGTCATGGCACGGGAGCCGGCGGGCGTCTCGGCGTCCTCCTCGCGCTGGAGCACGTCGCCGAAGAGCTCCGCGGCCTCCTCGGCGTCTCCCGCGCGGAGCATCGCCCTGGCCAACCGGAAGTCCACGCCGGTGCGATCGCCGTCATCCTGCAGCCGAGCAGCCAGACGGTAGCGGGCGACGGCCTTCTCGGGCTCCTCTGCGTCCTCCCAGAGCGCGCCCGCGAGCACATGGGCGTCGGCGAGAGCCCGCGTGGCGCCGAGCTCGGCGAGCAGCCGGCACACCTCGTCGGCGTCCGTCGCCCCATCCTGGTACGCGCCCGTGCCGCCCCGCACGCGGGCCCGAGTCTGCAGCGCGTGGGCCCGATGACCGGCGGACAGGTCGTCCTGGGCGAGGAAGCGGTCGAGGAGCGTGCGGCCGGCGTCGAGGTCGCCCTTGCTCAGCACGGCGCCGATCGCCACGAGGGTGGTCGTGTTGGACAGCCTGGTGTCCTCCGCCTCCGCGAACGAGCGGGCCGCGAGCTCGGCGAGGTCGAGGGCCGCGTCCGGCTCCTCGGCCCTGAGGTGCAGCGACGCGCGGCTGATGGCCAGGTCGCCGCGCGACCAGGCCGGCAGACGGTCGGCCGCGGCCAACTCCTCTTCGAGTGCCGCCATGGTCTCGTCGGTGTGCAGCCCGAAGGTCGCGAGCTTCAGACGCTCCTCGAGGTCGGCCTGCGCTTCGTTCCCTGCGGCCCGCAGGGCGGCGATCCGCTCGGGGAGGAGGCGCTCGGCCTCGTCCACGCGATCGAGCGCCACGAGGATGCCGAGGTGCATCGACAGGAGCTGCGCGCGCTGGGCGGGGTCGTCGACCTCCAGGGCGTGCGGCAGCGCGGCGAGGGTCTCCTGCTCGGCGCCGAACTGCGCGAGCTGCATCGCCCGCTCGTACCAGGCCTCCGGATCCGCCGGAGTGGTGGCCGGGGTCGGGGCGACGAACGCATCGGAGCGGATCGGGACGTCATAGCGCTCGTCGGCGAGAGCGCGCATCCGGGCGAGGCTGCGGGCGTGGCCGTCGGTGCCGTCCCGCTCGTCGAACTGCGCCCCGATGCGCTCGGCCGTGGACCAGGCGGCCGCGGCGAGGTCGGCGGCGCTCCACGGGCCGTCGTGGGCCCCGAGCAGCGGCACGAGTGCAGGGGCGTCGGCACCGCGGACCGGGGTGTCGCCGTGGCCGGCGGCGGTGACGCGGTCGAGAGCGACCGCGAACGCCGTGAGGGCGGCGAAGTGCGCGTCGACGTTGAGGCCGTCGTGGGCGAGCCACGCGACGTGCTTCTCGATCAGGGCCAGCGCCCGCGCCTCGTTGCCGGTGATCGCGGCGAACACGATGTTGTTCGCCACGATGCGCAGGTTGTCGGGGTTGTCCTTGGCCAGTCGGTAGCTGCGCAGGTGCGCGGTCTTCGCATCTTCCGTGCGTCCGGCGCGGAGGTACGGGAGGAGGACGCGGGAGAGCGCGTGCTCCGGCTCCTCGCCGCAGGAGAAACCGCCCTCGATCATCTCCTCGACGAGCCGGATGGCGTCGGCGTCGCGATCGGTCTCCGCGAAGAATCCCGCGAACTGGCTGCGGCTGCACGCGTCGCAGTGGCTGTGCTCGTCGCGCGGCGTTGCCTCGAGCTGCACGCGGAGGGCTTCGGCGGCGTCGAACCGGCCGGCGTCCCAGGCGTCCTCGAAGCGGGCGGTCAGCACGCCGCTGAGGCCGAGTCCTGCGGCACGGTAGTGCGACTCCATGTCGTCGAGCACCGCGGCGATCTGCTCCTGCGAGAAGGCGGGGGAGGAGCGCAGCGAAGACGCCATCCACTTGAACTGCCACATCAGGTCGGCGCCGCCGTTGTCGAGGTCGGCGGGGAACCGCTGCGGATCGGCGTCGTGATGCGCGAGGCACCAGGCGAAGGAGTTCAGCATGACGTCGGTGGCGCCGACCATGTTCGCCGACGCGGTCTGCCGCATCCGGGCCTCGTATTCCAGCCGTTCGTCGCCGATCTCGATGGCCAGCGCGACCGCCTCCGCCACGAGGGCCTGCTCCGCCGGGCCCCACGGGGTGCGATCGATCTCCTCGATGAGCTGCTGGAAGCGCTTCTTCGGACGTGCCATGGAGGGCCCTTCGGGTAGTCGGGGGGTGTCAGCGCGCGTCGAAGGGGAGAGTGTCCCCCTCGATACCGGCGGAGAGTGAGACGAGGTCGGAGAGGGCGCTGGTCATGAGCGCCCGATCGGCGTCCGAGAGGGGGTGGTGCCCCGCGAGAAGCGCCTGGATGTAGAGCAGCTGGACGGTGCGTGCGAAGACGGCGTCGTCCTCGACGCGGACGAGGGCCCGGACGACGCGGTTCGACCAGTTCAGGCACAGTCGCGCCGTGAGGTCGTCGTCCCGCGAAGAGGAGAGCGTCTGGTCGATGCGGTCGAGCACCCCGCCCCAGAGCGTGCTCGCGATGCCCTTGGTGCGCCCGCGGTCGATCGTCCGCAGCACCTCGGGGTCCGCCACGTACAGTCCGGTCAGCTCCGGGCGGTCGATCGCCCGGACGACCACGGCGCAGTCCGAGGACTGCAGGACGGCGCCGGCGCGGGACTCCAGCGCCATCGCGATGTCCCGGTCGTCGAGCGGCGGCGGGTCGAGGCGATCGAGCTCCCCGGTCACGTCGACCTTCTCGACCGTGACCTGCGGGTAGAGGTCGGGGAGCAGCCGGATCAGGTCGGCGTCGTAGAGGTAGCCGCCGTTGACGAGGACCTCGTCGGACGGCGAGATCCCGGCCACCTGGCGGAACTCGTCGACCGTCTGGGCGTAGCGCACGTGCGGGTACCGCTCCACGAGCTCGCCGATCCGCAGCGTGCCGTGCGTGGTCTCCACCGTGAGCCAGCGGGTGATGAAGCGCGCGAGCTCCTCGTCGTGGCGCACCAGGGACTTGAGTCCGACCTCGTGCACGGCGACGAACTGGGCGAGGCGATGCGGTTCACGCAGTCCGAGTTCGAGCACCCAGCGGCGGATCCCGGCGCCGAGCTGTTCGCGGACGTGCTCCAGCGCCGTGTCCTCGACGAGGGATTCGCGGCTCGCGGTCGGTGCGAGGCCGGTGGAGTCGATGACGGCGCGCACGAAGAACGCCCAGTCGGGCAGCACGTCGTCGATGCGTTCCGACAGCAGCATGCGGCCCAGATACATGCGGGTCGCCTGCCGGGCGCCGGGCGGAGGAGCGAAGGGCAGGACGTATGCCAGGCCCTGCGTCCCGGTCGCCGGCTCGGTCAGCGGGATCACGTCCAGCGGCGCCGCACCGAGCAGGTCGCGGCCGTACTGCACGGCCGCTTCGACGTCGGCGGCGGGGTCGAGGAAGGGCGCCTCGCGGGTCACGTCGATGTCCCCGCCTGGCGCATCGATGGTCACCTGCACGGGCAGGAACTCGCCGAACGTGGTCGCGAGCTCGTGCACGGCGGCCGGTCGCAGCAGCTCGTCGGCGTCGAAGCGCGGCACGAGGTGCACGCTGGTGCCGGTCGGCAGGTCGTCATCGATCTCCACGACACGGAAGGTGCCGTCGGCGCTGCCCGTCCACTCCACCGCGGAGCCGCCTCTGGCGCTGCGGGAGCGGATGACGATGGTGTCGGCGACCATGAAGCAGCTCAGCAGCCCGATGCCGAACTGGCCGAGGAAGTCGCTCCGGGGGAGGTCGAAGATGTCCCGCTTGGAGCTGCGCCCGACGGTCGCGAGGAGATCGGCGACCTCGGCCGCGGTCAACCCCACCCCGTCATCGCGGAGCACGAACTCGCCCGTCTGCGCGGTGAGCGGCGTGATGCGGATGCGGCTCCCGCCCCCGTCGACCTCGCGGCGCGCCGCGATCGCGTCCCGCGCGTTCTGGAGCAGTTCCCGCAGATAGACCCGGGGACTGGAGTAGATGTGCCTGCTGAGCAGGTCGACGACTCCGCGCAGATCCACCTGGAACTGCTGCACATCCCCACTCACATGCGTCCCTTCCTGCTTCGTCCGCCCGCCGAGCCTAGCAATAACGCGGGTTCCGCTTCCTGTTCGGCACCACGGGATCGATGCCGTATGCTTGGTGAGCAGTTGTTCTCTGCATTCTTTCGCCGTGCCTGGCGTCTTCGACATCGGCCGGTGGCAGGGTGGGGAGGGCATCCCCGAGACCTCCGGGTCTCTAGGGCGGTAGCTCAATTGGCAGAGCAGCGGTCTCCAAAACCGCAGGTTGCAGGTTCGATTCCTGTCCGCCCTGCGCGTCAGCGCACGCTGACACACGAAAGGTACATTCAGGATGGATCAGGACGAACCGCGCGGCGACGTCGTCGCGGCCGGCGCCACGCGCCAGAAGAAGGGCAACCCCTTCTCCCGGTTCTTCGGGGGCATCGCCCTGTTCATCCGCCAGGTCATCGCCGAACTGCGCAAGGTCGTCACCCCGACCCGCAAGGAGCTTTTCAAGTTCACGGGTGTGGTGCTCGTCTTCGTCCTGATCGTCATGGGCATCGTCTACGGTCTCGACTACGTCTTCGGGCTCCTGACGCACTACGTGTTCGGAATCCCTGGCTGATGACCCCCGCGGCATCGGCCGCAGCTATGGAGAAGAAGCAACGTGTCTGAACGATATTCCGACGACGCCGACTGGGCGACCGCCGCAGAGCAGTCCAGCGAGGAGGACGAGGCCCAGGAGGGCAACGTGCTCGCCGCCGAGGAGCTCTCGGTCACCTCTGCCGAGCACGTCGCGGTCCACGTCGAGGACGAGGACGGCGAGCAGGAGACGGAAGACATCGACATCGACATCGACGACCCGGAGGCGGACGCCATCGTGAACGACGCTCTGAACCTGGACGAAGCCGCGGAGTCCGAAGCCGCCGCCGAGGTCCTCAACGATTCCGTGGCCGAAGAGGTCGCGGAGCAGGAGGCCGAGGCCGCCGACGAGGTCACTCCCTACGAGGGGCCCGACGTCAACGGCGAGGACGACCGTCCGGCCGCCGAGTCCGACGAGGACGAGTCGGCTTCCGAGGAAGACCCGTACGAGGCCTTCCGCATGGACCTGCGCATGCTCCCCGGCAAGTGGTACGTCATCCACTCGTACGCCGGCTTCGAGCGCAAGGTCAAGGCGAACATCGAGCAGCGCAAGTCGACGCTCGAGGTCGAGGACGAGATCTACCAGGTCGAGGTCCCGATGGAGGACGTCGTCGAGATCAAGAACGGCCAGCGCAAGATGGTCACCCGCGTGCGCATCCCCGGCTACGTCCTGGTGCGCATGGAGCTCACGGAGGACACCTGGTCGGTCGTGCGGCACACCCCCGGCGTCACCGGCTTCGTGGGCAACGCCCACAACCCGACGCCGCTGCGCTTCGAAGAGGCCTTCAACATGCTGAAGTCCCTCGTCGAGGTCAAGGACGTCCCGACCGCCAAGAACATCGCGGCCAAGGGCGGCGTCGCCGTCGCCCGTCCGCTTCCCGCCGAGGTCGACTTCGAGGTCGGCGAGACCATCACGATCAAGGAGGGCTCGTTCGCGGGTCTTCCCGGTTCGATCAGCGAGATCAAGCCGGAGAGCGGCAAGCTCACGGTCCTCGTCTCCCTCTTCGAGCGCGAGACCCCGGTCGAGCTGTCGTTCGACCAGGTCACCAAGATGATCTGACCGCGGGTCACTGAGCCCGCCGAAGTGCACGAGAACGGCCGTCCCTTCCGGGGCGGCCGTCTTCTCTTCCCCGACCCACCCCGTTCCGTGTCTCCCGCCCCTTTGCGGACGCACGCACGGGGCCGGCTCGCACGCAAGGGGCCGGCTCGCGAGTAGGGGAGTGATCGGGTAGACTTACGTGGTTTGTGCGATAGCCCGCTGGGGTCCCTGAGCTTGTCGAAGGGCGCGCAGACGACCACGGGCCGGAAAGGCCGGAGCCGTGGGAGAAGCGGATGCTCGCATCCGCCTCGAGGAAAGGAAAGAGAATGGCACCGAAGAAGAAGGTGACCGGCCTGATCAAGCTTCAGATCAACGCCGGTGCCGCCAACCCGGCGCCGCCGATCGGCCCCGCGCTCGGTCAGCATGGCGTCAACATCATGGAGTTCTGCAAGGCGTACAACGCCGCGACCGAGTCGCAGCGTGGCAACGTCATCCCCGTCGAGATCACCGTCTACGAGGACCGCAGCTTCACCTTCGTCCTGAAGACCCCGCCCGCGGCGGAGCTCATCAAGAAGGCCGCCGGCGTGCAGAAGGCTTCGGCCACCCCGCACACCGTCAAGGTCGGCAAGATCACCAAGGATCAGGTCCGTCAGATCGCCGAGCAGAAGCAGGCCGACCTGAACGCGAACGACATCGAGGCCGCCTCGAAGATCATCGCCGGCACCGCCCGTTCCATGGGCATCACGGTCGAGGGCTGAGGAGAATAATCATGGCTACCAAGTCCAAGGCTTACAAGGCTGCCGCCGAGAAGATCGAGGCAGACCGTTTCTACACGCCGTCCGAGGCCGTCGCGCTCGCGAAGGAGACCGGTTCGGCGAAGTTCGACTCGACCGTCGAGGTCGCGCTGAAGCTCGCCGTCGACCCGCGCAAGGCGGACCAGATGGTGCGCGGCACCGTCATCCTGCCCCACGGCACCGGTAAGACCGCCCGCGTCATCGTGTTCGCCACCGGCCCCGCGGCCGAGGCGGCGATCGCTGCCGGCGCCGATGAGGTCGGCGGCGCCGAGCTCATCCAGAAGGTCGCCGACGGCTGGACCAACTTCGACTCCGCGGTCTCGACCCCGGAGCTCATGGGCCAGGTCGGCCGTCTCGGCAAGGTGCTCGGTCCCCGTGGTCTGATGCCGAACCCGAAGACCGGCACCGTGACCCCGAACCCGGCCAAGGCCGTCGAGGAGATCAAGGGCGGAAAGATCGAGTTCCGCGTCGACAAGCACGCCAACGTGCACTTCGTCATCGGCAAGGCCTCGTTCTCGGCCGAGCAGCTGAACGAGAACATCGACGCCGCTCTCGAGGAGATCGTCCGCCTCAAGCCGTCCAGCGCCAAGGGCCGTTACATCCAGAAGGGTGCGGTGTCGACCACGTTCGGCCCCGGCATCCCGCTGGACGTCAACGCCATCTGACGCGTCGACGGGTTCGCACCTGTCGCACCGAACGCCCCCGGGTCCGCCCGGGGGCGTTCCGCGTTCCTGGGCCGCCCGCGACATCCGGCGTCATCCGATGCGGGGAACGCCCGGAGCGACGCGTACTGTGGGGGAGTTCCCGCGGTCGTCGCGTAAACTCGCACCCGCGCTTCTCACCCCAGGAGGGTCCATGTCCCGTCGTCTCATCGCCGTCACCGCACTCGTCGTCGCCGCCGCCGCCCTGACCGCGTGCAGCGGTTCGAGCACGCCCGCGAGCACGGACGGCGAGAGCGCCGCGGGCTCCGACTTCGGCCTGGTGAAGGACGGCACGCTGACGGTCGCGACCGAGGGCACCTACCGTCCGTTCAGCTTCCACGGCGACGGCGGCTCCGGCGACCTCACCGGCTACGACGTCGAGATCATCCAGGCCGTCGCCGACGAGCTCGGTCTGAAGGTCGAGTTCCAGGAGACCCAGTGGGACGCGATCTTCGCGGGGCTCGACGCGGGCCGCTTCGACGTGATCGCGAACCAGGTGTCGATCAACGACGAACGCGAGGCCAAGTACCTCTTCAGCACCCCGTACACGGTGTCGCCCGGCGTGATCGTGGTCAAGGAGGACGACGACTCCATCTCGTCGTTCGACGACCTCGAGGGCAAGACCACGGCGCAGTCCCTCACGAGCAACTGGTACGAGCTGGCCACCGAGTCCGGCGCCAAGGTCGAGGGCGTCGAGGGCTGGGCGCAGGCCGTGGAGCTCCTCCGCCAGGGCCGGGTGGACGCCACCGTCAACGACAAGCTGACCTTCCTCGACTACGAGACGACCAACAGCCCGACCGGCCTGAAGATCGCCGCGGAGACCGACGACGCCGGCGAGCAGGCCTTCGTGTTCACGAAGGACAAGGAGGCGCTCGTCGATGCGGTCGACGAGGCGCTCGACACGCTCCGTGCCGACGGCACACTGGCCGAGATCAGCGAGAAGTACTTCGGCGAGGACGTCTCGCAGTAGGCGATGCAGAATCCCTGGGAGCTCTTCTTTTCCTCGCTCGGGCCGATCGCCTGGGCGGGGCTGACGGCGACGATCCCGCTCGCCCTGGTGTCGTTCGTCCTGGGGCTCGTGATCGCGATCGGCATGGCGCTGATGCGGATCTCGGTGCACCCGGTGGTGTCCGGCATCGCGCGGTTCTACATCTCGGTGATCCGCGGCACGCCGATGCTCGTGCAGCTCTTCGTGATCTTCTACGGCCTGCCGTCCGTCGGGGTGACCCTCGATCCGTGGCCGAGCGCCATCATCGCGCTCTCGCTCAACGTCGGCGGCTACGGAGCCGAGGTCGTGCGGGCGGCGATCCTCTCGGTGCCGAAGGGGCAGTGGGAGGCCGCGTACACGGTCGGCATGAACCGCACCCGCACGCTGACCCGCATCATCCTGCCGCAGGCCGCCCGGGTCTCGGTGCCGCCGTTGTCCAACACGTTCATCTCGCTCGTGAAGGACACCTCCCTCACCTCGCTGATCCTCGTGACGGAGCTGTTCAAGGTGGCGCAGCAGATCGCCTCCACCACGCTCGAGTTCATGGTGCTGTACCTGGCCGCAGCGCTGGTCTACTGGGTGATCTGCCTGGTGCTCTCCTTCGGGCAGAGCGCCCTGGAGAGGAGGCTCGACAGTCGTGTCGCGCACTGACCCCACGGCCGAACCGCTGCTCACCGCACGCGGGCTGCACAAGAGTTTCGGCACCACCGAGGTGCTCCGCGGCTTCGACCTCACATTGCATCGGGGCGAGGTCGTGGTGCTCATCGGGCCCAGCGGCTCGGGCAAGTCGACCGTCCTGCGCGCCCTGAACGGGTTGGAGACGCCGGACGCGGGGACCATCGTGATGGCCGGGGGACCGGAGATCGACTTCGCACCGGAGGTGCGCCCGAAACCGCGCGTGGAGAAGCAGCAGCGGCTGGCGCTGCGTGACCGGTCGGCGATGGTGTTCCAGCACCACAACCTGTTCCCGCACCTGACCGTGCTGGAGAACGTCATCGAAGGGCCGTGGCGGGTGCAGGGCCGTCCGAAGACCGAGGTCGTCGCCGAGGCCCAGGCGCTGCTCGCCCGGATCGGCCTCGCCGACAAGGCGGACGCGCGGCCGCATCAGCTCTCCGGAGGGCAGCAGCAGCGGGTCGGCATCGTGCGGGCGCTGGCCCTGCAACCGGACCTGCTGCTGTTCGACGAGCCGACGAGCGCCCTCGATCCGGAGCTGGTCGGCGAGGTGCTGCTCGTCATCAAGGAGCTCGCCGATGAGGGATGGACGATGGCCGTCGTCACCCACGAGCTGAGCTTCGCCCGCGAAGCCGCAGATCACGTGCTCTTCCTGGACGGCGGCGTCGTCGTGGAGCAGGGGCCGCCTGCTCAGCTGTTCAGCGCCCCGCAGCATGAGCGCACGCAACGGTTCCTCACGCGCATCCTCCGTCCGCTCGACGGCGCCTGAGCCCTCGACCCCGAGGGCGATCGGTGGCAGGATGCGGTGCGTGGGCACCATCGACGACTACCTGACCGACCTCGACGCGGCGGACCGCGCAGTGATCGATCGCGTGTACGCGATCGCCACGGAGGAGGTGCCGGATGCGGAGCAGGGCAAGGGGTATGGGATGCCGGCGCTCGTGCTCGCCGGAAAGCCTCTGCTCTCGGTGATGCGTGCGAAGAAGCACATCGGCGTCTACCCGTTCAGCCCCGAGGCGATCGCTGCCGTGGCGGGCCTCCTCGACGGTCATCCCGATATCAGCGTCGACAAGGGGACGATCCGGTTCCAGCCGGAGCACCCGCTGCCGGAGGACGCGGTCCGGGCCCTCGTCCGGGCGCGGGTGGCGCAGATCGACGCGGCGTGAGTGGCTAGGCGTCCAGCACCGGGAGCACCAGGCTCACCGCCAACGTGATCATCACGACCGCGATCACCGCGTCGAGGAGACGCCAGGAGCGCGGGGTGCGCAGCCACCGTCCGAGGTAGCGGGCACCGAAGCCGAGGGCGGTGAACCAGAGGAGGCTCGCGATGACCGCCCCTGCCGCGAACAGCCATCGCTCGTCGCCGTGCGTCGCGGCGATCGAGCCGAGCATCAGCACCGTGTCGAGGTACACGTGCGGGTTCAGCCAGGTCAACGCCATTGTCGTGAGGATCACCGGGGCGAGGCGGGTGCGGGTGAGGGCCCCGGTGCCACCGGACGCCTCGAGGACCGGAGCGTCGCCCCCGTCGACCACCAGCTCCTCGCCGCCACGCCAGGCCCGTCGCGCCGCGAGCAGCCCGTAGCCGAGGAGGAACAGCGCCCCTGCCCAGCGGGCAACGACGACGAGCCAGGGAGCGGCGGACAGCACGAAGCCGAGCCCGGCGACGCCGACGAGGATCAGCACGGCGTCGGAGAGGGCGCAGACGATCACGACGGCGAGGACGTGCTCGCGCCGGATGCCCTGTCGCAGCACGAACACGTTCTGCGCGCCGATCGCGACGATGAGCGACAGGCCGAGGCCGAGGCCGGCGAGAACGGTGAGCATGCATCGAGCCTAGGGATGCTGGCCATGAGGTGCAGCGAAGATTCCTTTCCCGCCATTAGCATCACTGATGTGAGGATCGACCCGGAGCTCGCCGCCACGCTCGCCGCCGTCGCGGACGAGGGGACCCTCGACGCCGCCTCCCGCCGCTTGCGCGTCACCCCGTCCGCGGTCAGCCAGCGGCTCAAGGCGCTCGAGGAGCAACTCGGGCGGATCCTCCTCGTGCGCAGCAAGCCGGTCCGCCTCACCGAGGCCGGGGAGTCCGTCGTGCGCCTCGCGCGGCAGATCGCGCTCCTGGAGCAGGATGCGCTCGCCGGGGTCGGCATCGAGGAGGACGGCGGGGGACACCGCATCACGGTGCCCCTGGCCGTCAACGCGGATTCCCTGGCGACCTGGTTCCTCCCGCCGATGGCGCGCCTCTCGGCCGCGCACGACATCGACCTGGACCTGCACCGCGACGATCAGAACTTCACCGCCCGACTGCTCGAATCGGGAACGGTCATGGCCGCGGTGACGAGCGAGGCCACGGCGGTCGCGGGGTGCACGGTCACGCCCCTCGGCGTGCTCGAGTACCGCGCCATGGCCGAGCCTGCCTATGCCCGTCGATGGTTCCCTGACGGCGTGACGCCCGCCGCGCTGGCGCACGCGCCGTTCGTCGACTTCGACCGCCGGGACACCCTGCAGCACGAGTGGCTGGCGGCGCGGGGAGTGCCGGCGGCGGGCGTTCCGCGACACTACGTCCCGGCGTCGCACGACTACGCGCTCGCGGTCGGCCTCGGCCTGGGCTGGGGGATGGTGCCGCGACTGCAGGAGGTCCCCGGGCTCGTCGCGCTCGGCGGTCCGACCCTGCGCGTCGCCCTGTACTGGCAGCAGTGGAACCTGCGCTCCGCGCTGCTGGACACGATCGCGTCCGAGGTCGCGGGAGAAGCGCGTCGCGTACTCGCTCGCGACCCCTGACGGGGCGGGTCGTCCCGAGGCCCTCCGCGTTCGCTCAGTCGGCGAGGGCGAGGGCGCGGAAGGCGTCGCGCTCGCGGAGCTGCTCGCGGCGGCTGTCGACCGGGGCGACGGAGCGCGTCGGCACCGCGCGTCCCGTCGTGCGACGGTACAGCTCGTCGATGAGGTCGGTCGCGAGACCGACGAGTTTGGCGATCTCGCGGTCGTCCCGGTCGATCCACACGCAGCGGGGCTCGTCGTGGATGGGGGAGAAGTCGACGTGCTCCTCCCAGACGAACAGGGTGCGCTCGGCGCCCAGCACGTGCTGCTGCCACCAGACCTGGCGCAGGTATGTGCGCGGGATGCCGCGGAAGGCCTTGTTGGTGGTCTTGATCTCCGCGAGGCTGACGCGACCGTCCGCGTCCACCGAGATGCCATCGGGGGTGGCCAGGTGGCGGTGCTCGACCTCGGCGCGGAACAACGCGGAGGAGGGGAAGATGCCGTGCGTCGCGGCGACCCAGGCGGCGATCTCGGGCTCGCGGCGTCGACCGTGGTCCGTGTAGGCGTTGCCGCCGAACCGCGGCCCCCCGCCGAGCTTGGCGTCGGCGGCACGGGCGATCGAGCGTTCGCTGGTGAGTCCGGCGACGTCGGTGGCCGTGATGCCCCGGGACCGTGCCCTCATCCACGCCACGCGGTCGCGCGAGTCCGCGACGATGCGAGCTTGGAGTTCCGGGGTCACCAGAAGACTCTAACTCTCCCCCACCCCCGTTCCCGCCGTACACGCCGCCCCTCCCGCCCTCCCGACGAGCCACCCCCTTCCGTGCGTCCCGGCCCCCTGCGTGCGCGCACAAGGGGGTGGCTCGAACGCAAAGGGGTGGGTCGAGGACGAGGGGTGTCTTCCTGCACAGGGCGCGGGAGGGAGAGAAAGGGTGTGGGGAACTGCGGGAAGGCGGGGGATCGGCGAGAGGAGAGGGGAGAGTCGGGGGATGAGACAGGTGAGTGTGGACGAGATCCGGGCGATGCTCCTCGGTCGTCGGCGGCTGGAGGAGGAGGGGTGGGGGTCTCGGACGCTCCACGCCGCGGTGGAAGGGCGGCAGCTGCATCATGTGCGTCGCGGGTGGTACCTCGCGCAACGGGACTGGAGCGATCTCGCCCCGGAGTCCCGGCACCGTGCCGAGGTGGTGGCCGCCGACCTCGCGGCCTCGGGGACGCGGCCCGTGTTCTCGCACGCCTCGGCTGCGGTGCTGTGGGGTCTGCCGCTGTACCGGGTGCGGCCGACGAGGGTCCATGTGACGGCGCCCCCCGACCGTCGCCACAGCACCTCGGGGATCCTGCGGCACGAGGGCGCGGTTGCCGCCGGCGACATCGTGGAGCGCGACGGCATCCGCTGCACCTCCCTCGCCCGGACGGTCATCGACCTCGCCCGCACGGCCGCTCCGGAGGCGGCTCTCGCCGTCGCGGATGCCGCCCTCGCTCTGGTCGGCGGCGACCCGTGGGAGTTCGACGACACCGCGGCGCAGGCTCTCCTGACGGACCTCGCGGATCGAGTGCGTCGTCCCCGGCTCCGCGGCATCGTGCAGGCCCGTCGGATCGTGGTCCTGGCCGACGGGCGCGCGCAGCTTCCGCTGGAGAGCGTGACGCGGTACCGGCTCCATCAGCTCGGCTTCGGCAGGCCGCGTCTGCAGGTGCCGGTGGACGGACCGCGCGGCGGTCGGTTCTGGATGGACATCGCCGTCGACCAGTCCCGCACCTTCGTGGAGTGCGACGGCCGGGACAAGTACCTGGACGAGGGCCTCCGCGGCGGCCGGCCCGTGTCACAGGTCGTGCTCGACGAGAAGATCCGCGAGGACTGGGTGCGCGGGACCACCGGCTGGCGGGTGGTCCGGGTGACGAGCGAGCACGTCGCTTCCCTCGCCGCGGCCGACGCACACTTCCGCGCCCTCGGCCTCTTCGCCCGCTGAGTCGCTGACCCACCCCCTTCCGTGCGCTCCGGCCCGTTGCGTGCAGGCGTAAGGGGCCGGGGTGCACCGAAAGGGGTGGGTCGACGGAGGAGGGGATTTGGGGGGAGAGGGAGCGTGGGGTACAGTGGTTACAACCGAAGACCGCTGGTCATCGTGTGCGCGTGAGTGCACAGGATCGAAGCTCTGCATCGCAGGGGCCCGCGCAGGTGTCACGAACTTCCGAGCTCCGTGCGCTTGCGCCGGAGCTTTTCTCTTTTGCAGGGGGTCGGAGGCCGGCGCCCCACCACCGTGCGGCGCCTCGTACACACCAAGGAGTGACCATGGCGCAGAAGGATGCATCGGTCAACGAGCTCACGAAGTCATTCGAGAACTCGAACGCCGTCCTGCTGACCGAGTACCGCGGTCTGACGGTTGCCCAGCTCAAGCAGCTGCGCAACAGCATCCGTCAGGACGCTGAGTACGCCGTGGTGAAGAACACGCTGACCAAGATCGCCGCCAACAAGGCCGGCATCTCCGCGCTGGACGACGACCTCAAGGGGCCGTCGGCTGTCGCGTTCGTGCACGGTGACTTCGTCGCCACCGCCAAGGCTCTGCGTGACTTCGCCAAGGCCAACCCGCTTCTCGTGATCAAGTCGGGCATCTTCGAGGGCAAAGCCCTCACCGCCGACGAGGTCAACACGTACGCCTCGCTCGAGAGCCGCGAGGTTCTGCTGGCGAAGGCCGCGGGCATGATGAAGGCGACGATGGGCAAGGCTGCGGCCACCATCGACGCGCTTCGCGAAAAGCTGGAGACCGCCGAGGCCGCGTAAGCGACCGGCGATCTCGTCTACAAACCCCATCTATCTAGGAGATACATCATGGCGAAGCTTTCCACCGAGGAGCTGCTCGAGCAGTTCGCCGGCCTGACCCTCATCGAGCTCAACGAGTTCGTGAAGGCGTTCGAGGAGAAGTTCGAGGTCACCGCTGCTGCCCCCGTCGCCGTCGCCGGTGCCGCTGGCGGCGCAGGCGAGGCCGCGGCCGAGGAGGAGAAGGACTCCTTCGACGTCATCCTCGAGGCTGCCGGCGACAAGAAGATCCAGGTCATCAAGGCTGTCCGCGAGCTCACCTCGCTCGGCCTCGGCGAGGCCAAGGCCGTCGTCGACGGTGCTCCGAAGGCCGTCCTCGAGGGCGCCAACAAGGAGACGGCCGAGAAGGCCAAGGCTGCTCTGGAAGAGGCCGGCGCGACCGTCACCCTCAAGTAATTCCAGCGCACCAGCGCTTCTGCGAAGGCCCCGGGTTCCGCCCGGGGCCTTCGTGCGTCTGCGGGGTCAGCGCGGCGCCGCGGTCGAGCTGCGGACGACGAGCGCCGAGGCGGCCTCGACGCGCTCGACCGGAGCATCCGGCTCGCTCATCCGCCGCATCAGCAGGCGCACGGCTTCCCGTCCCTGATCCCGCGGCGACTGCCCGATGGTGGTGAGCGCGAACATCTCCGCATGCTCGTGGTCGTCGATCCCGACGACGCTGAGCTCGGTCGGCACCGCGATGCCCAGGCGGCGAGCCGCGATCACGGCGCCGATGGCCGCCTCGTCGCACACGCCGACGATGGCGGTCGGACGGTGCCGCCGGTCGCCGAGGAGTCCCGCCGCCGCCGCGTAGCCGCCCGGCATCGTGGGAGCCGAACCGGCGACCCGCGCCCGCGGCGTGAGTCCCGCCGCGTGCAGCGCCTCCCGGTAGCCGGCCAGGCGGCGGGCGTCGCCGTAGCTGAGGTCGGTGTCATCCGTGGCACCGCCCACGAACGCGATGTCGGTGTGCCCGAGGTCGATGAGGTGTTCGGTGGCGATCCGGGCGGCGGCCGCGTCGTCGATCGACACGGCGCTCGCTCCCGCGCTGTAGGGGCCCACGCTCACGAGCGGTCGCCCCGTATGGTGCAGCCGTTCCAGCTCGCGGGCGCTGGGCTGGATGCCGACGGCGATGATGCCGTCGAACCTCCGGCCGGGCAGCACGCTCTCGAACAGCCGCTCCCTGGTCTCCGAGCGCTCGGGGACGCCGTAGAGCGAGAGGTCGTAGTCGAGCGCGAGCAGCGATTCCTGCACGCCCGCCAGCAGCTCGGCGAAGAACCACCGATCGACCGGCGGCATCACCAGGCCGATGGTGCCGGTACGCCCCGTGGCCAGGCTCGTGGCGGAGGAGTGCGCGACGTACGCGAGGTCCTGCGCCGCCTCCTCCACCCGCTGCCTGGTCTCCTCCGAGACATAGCCGCGGCCGCTGAGCGCACGGCTCGCCGTCGCTTTGGACACACCGGCGCGCATCGCGACGTCGGCGATCGTGCTCATCGTGTCCTCCTCGACCCGGTTCCACGACGGCGAGCGATCGGGCACTCGCCGGGAGCCATCGTAGCCGTTCCACACCGGGGGAGGAACCGGTTCCAGGCGCGCCGGACTGGGAGCGCTCCCACCTTGTCGTCCACTCGGATGTCAAAGGGTTGTGATCTTGTAACCTTCCCCAGTTGTACGGCGCGAAGGAACCCGAGTAGGTTGGCCTGGAATCGGTTCCCCAATGGTTGCGGCGATTGCTCTCCTTGGGCGGACTGAAGATCCACCTGAAGAGGAGAAGTACATGGCTTTGTCACAGCGATACCGCCTGCTCGCCCCCATCGCACTCGTCGGCGTCGCGTCTCTCGCGCTCGCCGGCTGCGCCGAGGGCGGGGGCGACGAGGGCGGAGAGACCAAGGACACCGTCCGGATCTCCGGCGGCATCACGGGCGTCGAGGCCGACGACCTGAACGCGTCCTTCGAGCAGTTCACGAAGGACACCGGTATCAAGGTCGAGTACACCGGCGACAAGGGCTTCGAGGGCAACATCGTCACCAAGGTGACGGGTGGAGACGCCCCGGACATCGCGATCGTCCCGCAGCCCGGTCTGCTCAAGACCCTCGTCGACACGGGCAAGGTCATGCCGGCCCCCGAGGCCGTCGAGTCCGCCGTCGACGAGAACTGGTCCGAGGACTGGAAGAAGTACGGCACGTTCGACGACACCTTCTACGCGGCGCCGATGCTGGCGAACCTCAAGGGCTACGTCTGGTACTCGCCGAAGCAGTTCGCCGAGTGGGGCGTCGAGGTCCCGGAGACCTGGGACGACATGATCGCCCTCACCGACACGATCGTCGAGAAGACCGGCGGTCCGGCCTGGTGCGCGGGCTTCTCCTCCGAGGCGGCATCCGGCTGGCCGGGAACGGACTGGATCGAGGACCTCGTCCTGCGCCAGTCGGGCCCCGAGGTCTACGACGACTGGGTGGCCGGCGACGTGAAGTTCACCGACCCCGAGATCAAGCAGGCCTTCGACGCCGTGGGTGAGATCCTGCTCAACCCGGAGTACGTCAACGCCGGCTACGGCGACGTCAAGAGCATCAACTCGACCGCCTTCGGTGACGTCGCCAACGCGGTGGCCAAGGGCGACTGCGCACTGACCCACCAGGCCTCGTTCCTGTCGGCGAACTTCCTCGACACGGAGACCGCGGACGGCAACGTCCCCGAGGTCGCACCGGACGGCGACGTCTACGCGTTCATCATGCCGGGCGAGACCGCGGGCGAGCTCCAGGTCGAGGGCGGCGGCGAGTTCGTCGCGGCGTTCTCGGACGACGAGGCCACCCAGAAGGTGCTCGAGTTCATGGCATCGCCCGAGTTCGCCGACGCGCGTGTCGAGCTCGGCGGCGTCATCTCCGCCAACAAGAACGCCGACCCGAGCCTCGCTTCGAGCGAGTTCCTCCAGGAGGCGATGACCATCATGCAGGACGACGCGACGACCTTCCGGTTCGACGCTTCCGACCTGATGCCGTCGACCGTCGGCTCGGGCTCGTTCTGGAAGGGGATGGTCGACTGGATCGACGGCAAGGACACCGAGACGGTGCTCTCCGACATCCAGGCCGGCTACGAGAACTGATCGCCTCGACGCGATCTTCGTAGGCAGAGCGGGGCCGGGCTGCACAGCCCGGCCCCGCTCCACCGATCCGTACTGCGCGGGAACCCAGCATGATCCAGAAGGGGACGTTCATGTCGCACGCGACCATCGAGAAACCCGTCGAGGCTGACGCGCCGCCGACGACGCATGGCACCGACGAGAAGGGGAGGAAGGCCACGCGGACGGTCCTCGCGATCGGCTTCGTCGTCGTCGCCGCCCTCGCTCTCCTCCTCGTCTTCACCGCCCCGACCGAGGAGTCCTCGCGGATCACGATCGGGTTCTCGCTCAACAGCTTCTTCTTGTGGCTGGGCGGTCTGAATCCGTTGGTGCAGATCCCCGCCGTGCTGCTCGTGTTCGGCGTGGTCGTGGCGATCATCCTCGTGCTGATCGAGTTCGCGCCCCGCCCCGGTCGCGGCTACTCGATCATGCGGCTGGTCGCGTGCCTCGTCATCCCGGTGCTCGCCCTGCTGCTGCTTCGTCCCTACGCGAACGCCGTGGTGTACGTCGTCGCGATCGCACTGCTCGTCGGTGCGCTCCTCTTCTTCGCCGACTTCCGCGCCCGACAGGGAGCCGGTTACCTGTTCCAGCTCGTGCTGTTCATGGCTCCCGCGGCGATCATGCTGCTGCTGGGCCTCATCTACCCGGCGATCTCGACGATCTTCAAGTCCTTCTTCGACAAGTCGGGCAACCAGTTCGTCGGACTCGAGAACTACATCTGGGTCTTCACCAACCCGGTCGGCACGTCGTCGGTGATCAACACCATCATCTGGGCGCTGCTCGCTCCGGTGATCTCGGTGGTCATCGGTCTCGCGTACGCCGTCTTCATCGACCGTGCGCGCGGTGAGAAGTTCCTGAAGGTGCTCGTGTTCATGCCGGTGGCGATCTCCTTCGTCGGCGCGGGCATCATCTGGAAGTTCATGTACGACGCCCGCCAGGGCGACCAGATCGGTCTCCTCAACGCCATCGTCACCGCTTTCGGCGGCGACCCGGTGCAGTGGCTGGCCATCAAGCCCATCCTCAACACGCTCATGCTGCTCATCGTGTTCATCTGGACCCAGACCGGCTTCGCGATGGTCATCCTCTCCGCCGCGATCAAGGCCGTGCCGATCGAGCAGATGGAGGCGGCCGAGCTCGACGGCACGAACGCCTGGCAGCGCTTCCGCAACGTGACGGTGCCCGGCATCCGGTCGTCGCTGATCGTCGTCCTCACGACCATCACGATCGCCTCGCTGAAGGTGTACGACATCGTCGCCGTGATGACCGGCGGTCGTGACGAGACCAGCGTCCTCGGTTTCGAGATGGTCAACCAGCAGCAGCGGTTCCAGAGCTACGGGCACTCGTCGGCGCTCGCCGTCGTGCTGTTCCTGTTCGTGTTGCCGCTGATCGTCTACAACGCCCGATCGATGGCCAAGCAGAGGGAGATCCGCTGATGAGTGCAACCCAGGCCACCGTCGTGGACAACCGCACCAAGCGCCAGGTGGCGCGCGACACGCGTCGTAACGAGGCGACCGCCCACAAGAAGCTGACCTCGAAGGGGGCGACGATCGCGGCCGCGGTCATCGCGCTCTTCTGGACGATCCCGACCTTCGGCCTCTTCGTGACATCGTTCCGCCCGGGCGCCGACACGCAGAACAGCGGCTGGTGGACGGTCTTCTCCAACCCGGAGTTCACGTTCGACAACTACGTGCAGGCGTGGAACTCGGGCGGGACCTCGACGACCCTCGCGACCGCGTTCATCAACTCGCTGGCCATCACGATCCCGGCCACCGTGTTCCCGATCGTGATGGCGGCGCTGGCCGCGTACGCGTTCGCATGGATCGACTTCAAGGGTCGGAACATGCTCTTCATCTTCGTGTTCGCGCTGCAGATCGTGCCGCTGCAGATGGCCCTCGTACCGCTGCTGAGCCTGTTCTCGGACGGGCTGACGATCAACGACGTGCCGATCTTCCCGGGGTTCGGGCTGAACGAGGTGCAGTACAGCTTCGCCCGCGTCTGGATCGCGCACGCGATCTTCGCGCTGCCGCTGGCGACGTTCATGCTCCACAACTTCATCTCCGAGATCCCGGGCGAGATCATCGAGGCGGCCCGCGTCGACGGTGCCGGACACGGACAGGTGTTCTTCCGGATCATCCTGCCGCTGGCGGCTCCGGCGATCGCGTCCTTCGCGATCTTCCAGTTCCTCTGGGTGTGGAACGACCTGCTGGTCGCGACGATCTTCGCCTCGCCCGGCGCCCTGCCGATCACCCAGGCGCTGAACTCGCTCTCCGGGACCTGGGGGAACAAGTGGTTCCTGCAGTCCGCGGGAACGTTCATCTCGATCATCGTCCCGCTGATCGTGTTCTTCGCCCTGCAGCGCTTCTTCGTCCGCGGCCTGCTGGCCGGCGCGACGAAGGGCTGACCCTTCGACGGGCCCAGGCCCTTCGACGGGCTCAGGGACCCAGGTTCTGGGTCGCTGAGCCTGTCGAAGCGGCGGTGAAACACATCCCCGGCGGCGGGAGCCCGCGCCGTACCCTGAACAGATGAAGTACGCAGACTCCATTGTCGACCTCGTCGGCGACACGCCCCTGGTGAAGCTCCAGCACGTCACCGAGGGCATCGCGTGCACGGTGCTCGTGAAGCTCGAGTACCTGAACCCGGGCGGGTCGGCGAAGGATCGGATCGCGGCCCGGATCATCGACGCCGCCGAGGCCGCGGGGGACCTGCAGCCCGGCGGGACGATCGTCGAGCCCACGAGCGGCAACACCGGCGTCGGGCTCGCCCTCGTCGCCCAGCAGCGCGGCTACCGCTGCGTCTTCGTGCTCCCGGACAAGGTGGGCGAGGACAAGATCGACGTGCTCCGCGCGTACGGCGCGGAGGTCGTCGTGACCCCGACCTCGGTCCCGGCTGACAGCCCGGAGTCGTACTACAGCGTGAGTGACCGGCTGGCACGGGAGATCCCCGGGGCTTTCAAGCCGAACCAGTACGAGAACCCGAACGGGCCGCGCAGCCACTACGAGACGACGGGACCGGAGATCTGGCGGGACACCGACGGCCGGGTCACCCATTTCGTCGCCGGCGTGGGGACGGGCGGCACGATCACCGGCACCGGCCGCTATCTGCGCGAGGTGTCCGACGACGCGGTGCGCATCATCGGCGTCGACCCCGAGGGCAGCGTCTACAGCGGCGGCACCGGTCGGCCCTACCTCGTCGAGGGCGTGGGCGAGGACATCTGGCCGGGGGCGTACGACCCCGCGGTCCCGCACGAGATCGTCGCGGTCGGCGACGCGGAGTCCTTCGCGATGACGCGGCGCCTCGCCCGCGAGGAGGGCATCCTCGTCGGCGGCTCCAGCGGCATGGCCGTGGTCGGCGCGCTGCGGGTGGCGAAGGGCCTCCCGGCGGACGCGGTCATGGTCGTGCTCCTCCCGGACGGCGGGCGCGGCTACCTGGGCAAGATCTTCAACGACGGGTGGATGCGTTCCTACGGTTTCAGCGAGGTGGAGGAGGGGGAGACGGTCACCGACGTGCTCGCGGCCCGGTCCTCCCGCCACGGCCTTCCCGACCTCGTGCACGCACACCCCACCGACACGGTGCTCGAGGCGATCGGCATGATGACGGAGTACGAGGTGTCGCAGCTCGTCGTCCTCAGCGCCGAGCCGCCGGTGATGATGGGCGAGGTCGTCGGCACCGTCGACGAGAAGGGCCTGCTCGACCTGCTCTTCCGTGGCGAAGCCGAGCCGAGCGACGCCGTCGGCGCGCACGTGGGGGAGCGGCTGCCGCTGATCGGCATCCATGCGCCGGTCGCGCAGGCACGGGCCGCGCTCGCCGACGCCGACGCCCTCCTCGTCACCGAGGACGGCAAGCCCCACACGGTGCTGACCCGGCAGGATCTGCTCGGCTACCTCTCGCGGTGACGCGGGACGTAACAGGCCGGGACCCGTCGGAGGACCCGGACGTAGGCTGAGAGCATGTCCGACCACGCCCACGCCTTCGCCACACGAGCCATCCACGCCGGACAGGCGCCCGACCCGATCACCGGGGCGATCATCCCGCCGATCTATCAGGCGTCGACGCACGTGCAGGACGGCATCGGAGGGTTCCGCGAGGGCTACGAGTACAACCGCGCGGGCAACCCGACGCGCTCCTCCTTGGAAACGCAGCTCGCCGCTCTCGAGGGCGGGGTCGGGGCCCTGTCGTTCGCCTCGGGGCTCGCGGCGGAGGACGGTCTGCTCCGCGGCATCCTCAAGCCCGGCGACCACGTGCTTCTCGGCAACGACGTCTACGGCGGCACCTACCGCCTGCTCACGAAGGTGCTCGCGCCGTGGGGGATCGACACGACCACGGTCGAGCTCTCCGACGTCGAGGTGATCCGGGCGGCCATCCGTCCCGAGACCCGCATCGTGTGGCTGGAGACGCCGAGCAACCCTCTGCTGAAGGTCATCGACATCGCACTCATCGCCGAGGTGGCGCACGCGGCCGGGGTGCTCGTCGTGGTCGACAACACGTTCGCCTCGCCGGCTCTGCAGCAGCCGCTCGCGCTCGGCGCGGACCTCGTCGTGCACTCGACGACGAAGTACCTCGGCGGGCACTCCGACGTGCTCGGCGGCGCCGTCGTCTTCGGCGACGACCGCTTCGTCGAGGCCGTGAAGTTCCAGCAGTTCGCGGTGGGCGCGGTCTCGGCGCCGCTGGATGCCTGGCTGACGACCCGGGGCATCAAGACCCTCGCCGTGCGGATGCGGCAGCACTCCGAGAACGCCCAGGCGATCGCCGAGTGGGCGCAGGCGCGGCCGGAGTTCGCGCAGGTCTTCTACCCGGGCCTCGCCTCGCACCCCGGTCACGAGATCGCCGCGCGGCAGATGAGTGGCTTCGGCGGGATGCTGTCGCTGGGCCTCGCCGCGGGGGCGGACGCTGCCCGGGCCTTCGCCGAGAGCACGACCGTGTTCCAGCTCGCCGAGTCCCTCGGCGGCGTGGAGTCGCTCATCGGCTACCCGCCGGAGATGACGCACGCGTCGGTCCGCGGAACCGAGCTCGCCGTCCCGGAGAACGTCGTGCGTCTCTCCGTCGGCATCGAGGACGTGGCCGACCTCATCGCGGATCTCGAGGAGGGGCTCGCCCGCATCGCCCGCTGACCGGCACGCCGACCCGCGATCGCGGGGGCGTCCGTCACAATGGGACGATGAATCGACGGATGCTGCTGTGGTGGGGCGTCGCCTGCCTCCTCCTGGCCACTGCCCTCGGCGCTCTCGTCGTCTTCGTGTATCCGCAGACGCCGGGCCTCGACCAGTGGTGGAACGACACGATCGCCGCGGTCCGCGCGGACTGGATGCTGAGCTTCGCCCTCGCGCTGAACTGGATCGGCGGCGGCTGGGTCGCCATCCTCGCCGTGCCGCTGGGGACGATCCTCGTCCTGCTGCTCCTGCGGCGATGGCGGGGTGCGCTGTTCGCCGCGCTCTGCTTCCTCGTCAGCGCGGGCGCCGTGCAGCTCCTGAAGAACATCTTCGGCCGTGCCCGACCGCACGACATGCTCGTCGTGAGCGATTACGGCTCGTTCCCGTCCGGCCACACCGCGAACGCGGCGACCATCGCCCTCGTGCTGTGGGTGCTCTTCCCGCGGGTGTGGGTGGCGATCGTGGGGGCCGCATGGATCGTGCTCATGGCTCTGTCGCGCACCTTCCTGTCGGTGCACTGGGCGACGGACACGCTCGGGGGTGCGTTCGTCGGGGCCGGGGTCGTCCTCGTGCTGGCGGCCTGGCTGGTGCCGTGGGTGCGACGCGACGTCGAGGCGACCGCACGCGCCGATAGGCTGAGCGGAACCTGACCTGCCCGAGGAGCCTCCGTGTCGCGTATCCGTCCCTACCGTCCGACCGATCGCGCGGCGATGTTCGAGATCTGCCTGCGGACGGCCGACGCCGGGGGAGACGCCACCGGGGTGCTGTCCGATGACGAGCTCTGGGGGAACCTCTTCGCGGTGCCGTACGCCGAGCGGCACCCGGACCTCGCCTGGGTCGTGGAGGCGGAGGACGGGCGCACCATCGGCTACATCGTCGCCACCGACGACACCGACGCGTTCTACGCCTGGTTCCGTGATGAGTGGTGGCCCACCCTTCACGCGCGCTATCCGCGGTCGGCCGACCCGCAGACACGCGAGCAGAAGCTGATCGAGTACGGGTACACGAGGGAGCCGGGCGTCGAGCCGACCGCGGCGGAGTATCCGGCGCATCTGCACATCGACCTGCTGCCGGAGACCCAGGGGCAGGGGCTGGGGCGCGGTCTCATCGAGACGCTCTTCGCCGAGTTGCGCCGACGCGGTGTCCCGGCCCTGCATCTGGGGATGGACCCCGCGAACAGCGGCGCGGCCGCCTTCTACGAGCGGCTCGGCATGACCCGGCTGCCGTCCGGACCGGGTGGTCTGACGTACGGGGTGCGCTTCGACGGCTGACGGCACCCGAAACGAGAGAAGACCTCCGCGATGCGGAGGTCTTCTTCGTCTATGGCGGTGACGGCGGGATTCGAACCCGCGGTTGCTTGCACAACACACGCTTTCCAAGCGTGCTCCTTCGGCCGCTCGGACACGTCACCAGGGAACAACCTGTCCATCCTATCCGATGTCCCGCCGACCTCGTGACATACCGGCGATCACCGGGCGCGGCGGTGAAAGCTGTTATATTGCACGTCATCAGAGGTCTGGATATCTTCATATGAAGACGCAAAGGCGTCAGACGGATCCGGTTCTCTGGGGGGATCATGGGGACGAGTGCGACGACGGCACGACGCGACGAGGGACCGACGGGCGAAGACCCGCTCCTCGGCCCGCACGCCCTGCGGGCGTGGGTCACGGGAGCGCGGGAGGCCCGCACCCGCGTGTTCCTGCGGGAGACCGAGGCGGGGGCGGACGCTGTCGCTGCGGCGGCAGGGCCCGAGGATGTGATCTTCCAGCCCCTCGAATCGACGTCGCGGCCGGGGACGGCGAGGATCGTCGGTTACAGCGGAACGCTCGCCGACCTCGGCGACGAGTTCTTCCTGGCGGAGCGCGGCGTCGAGCTCCAGGACTACATCGCGGCCTCGTTCGTCCAGATCATCGGACCGACGGCCGTGCGCTTCTTCGACGAGGCGAGCTGGCGCGCCTTCCTCGACGACGCCGATCTCGCCCGCAGCACCGGGGTCTTCGCCGCCGCGATGCTCGACCCCCGGGTGCTGCTCGCGGGTCGCCACGTTCTCGCGCGGCCGCACGAGGTGGAGACTCCGAGCGCCCTGCGCATCGACGCGGACGGTGGCGTGCACCTCGGGCTGCAAGGGCAGGAGATCGGTCACGTGCGCGACCTCCCCGCCGTCCTCGGGCAGGCCCTGCCCGAGGCATCGGCGCTGGGCGGCGTGCCCGGCTCGGCCGACCTCATCACCGAACTCGACGCCCGGCTGTGGATCGGCCGGTACCTCGATGCGGCCGATCTCCGGAAGATGCTCCGCCTGCCGAACGGCACCGGCCGGATCGCGGGCTTCGGGTGGACGCTCCTCGACGACGGCCTGGCGGATGCGGAGCCCGAGGCCACCGATCCGTTCCTGCTCGACACCGCCGAGGGGCTCCTGCTCGCCGATGTCGGGACGCGGCGCCGGCACCTGCTGTCCCCGCTGACCGCCACCGTGGTCGACGCGATCCAGACCTCGCGGACGCGCGGGCTGGCGGCGGCTCGCGTGGCACGGGCGTGCGGAGTGCCCGACGCGCATGCGCGGCGACTCTGCCTCGAGGCGCTGGAGGTGCTCGGCCTCCATCTCGGCCGTCCGGTCGAGAGCGGCCAGAGCGGCGGCACCCGATGAGCGTGCCGCACGCGCTGTGGACATCCATGCTCCCCGCCGACACCGCCTTCCCTCCGGATCGCGTGGCGGTGGGCGCCTCCGGGCATCGGATCTCCTACGCCGACGGCTCCCACCGTCTGTGCGCGACGAGCGGGCTGTGGAACGTCCCCCTCGGCTTCGGCAACCCCCGGGTCGCCGAAGCGGTGAACAGGGCCGCGCACGACGCCTCGTATCTGTCGCTGTTCCGCGCACCGCACCGGTACGCCGAGGATGCCGCCGACGCCCTCATCGCCCTCGCGGGTTCCGAGCGCTACCGCCGCGTGATCTTCTCCACATTGGGCGGGGCGGCCAACGATGCCGCGATGAAGCTCGCGCGGCAGTACTGGGCGCAGCAGGGCGCGGGCTCTCGATCCCTCGTCGTCGGTCTCCGCGGCAGCTATCACGGCACGATGTACGGCAGTCACGTGCTGAGCGGCGACGACCTGCTGCAGTCCGTCTACGGCGTCGACCGGCGGACGGTGCGGCACGTGTCGCACTCCGACGACGGGGAGGAGCTCGCGGCGCTGCTGGAGCGCGAGGGGTCCCGCGTCGCCTCGGTCGTGGTGGAGCCGGTCCTGGGCAGCGGCGCCCACGCCCTGTCCGACGCCTTCGTCCGCCGTCTCCTGGAGCTGCGGGAGCGGCACGGGTTCCTGCTGGTCGCGGACGAGGTCGCGACCGGCTTCGGCCGCACCGGCTCCCTGTTCGCCACCGACCGCTGGACGTCCGCTCCGGATGTCCTCATCCTGTCGAAGGCGCTGACGAACGGCGCGATGGGGGCCGCCGTGCTCCTCGTCGGACACCGCATCGCGATGGCCTACGCGCGCGGCGGGTGGACCTTCGTCCACGGGGAGACGCAGGCGGGCACGCCGGCCTGCGCCGCGGCGGTTCTCGCCGTGATCGACGAGCTCCGCCGTATCGACGTCGAGGCGACCGCCCAGGCACTGGCGACCGCGCTGCACCGCCTCGCCCGGAGCTGGCAGGACGAGGGCATCGTCACCGATGTCACCGGCTCCGGCTGCTTCGTCGGCCTGGGGCTCCGCCGGCCCGACGACTCCCCGCTCTCCGGCACCGAGGTCCTGGAGGTGGTGTCCGCCATCTCCGACAGCGGCGTCGTGGTCCACCCCGGTCCGAGCTCCTTCCAGCTCATCCCCGCCTACGGCTTCTCGCCGGCGGAACTGGCCGAGACCGATCGTGCCGTGCGGGCCGGTCTGGCGCGCGTGCGGGAGGCGGCGGCATGAGCGCGCCCTTCGCCGGCCGCGTCCCCACACTGTGGCACGGGCCCCGCGCCCGAGAGACGACGGGGCGTCTGACGGCGGGGCGGCACACGCTCGTGATCGCCGACGCGGCCGTCGCGCACACCTTTCCGACCGCACAGCAGGTGCGGAGGATGACGGTGGACGCCTCCGCGGTGGACGAGGTCGGGGTCCTCCTGATCGCCGACGAGATCATCCGGCGCCCGCCCGAGGTCATCGTGGCCGTCGGAGGCGGAAGCGTCCTCGATGCGAGCAAGATCGCGGCCCTGGCGCTCAGCCCCGGACGCCTCTTCGACTTCGCCCTCCGGCACGCGGCGACGGCAGCGCTCACGGTCCTGCCCGACGCGCCTCCGCCCGTCGACATCATCGCGATGCCGTCGACACTCGGCACGTCCTCGGAGACGAACAGCGTCGCCATCCTCCGGAACAGGTACGGGTCCCGGCTCCTCATCGGTCGACCGCTGCGCCCGCGTCACGCCGTCCTCGATCCCGAACGGCTCGCCACGCTCAGCCCCGCTGCCGTGCGGGAAGGGGCGCTGGAGGCCTTCCTCCGGGTGGCCGGAGCGTCGACGAGCCCGCGGACGGAGCGAGCGGAGCGCGACGCGAGGCTGCTCGGCCGCGCTCTCCTCGAGGTCGCAGCCGGCGAAGCGATATCGGCGGCGGGGCGCCTGCGTCTCGCGCGCCTGAGCGCCGCCACCCAGCGCACGGCAGCGCTCCGCGGACCCGATCCGTACAGCGCCCGACACTGGTACCTCGCGAACGAGGTCGCCTTCCATCTCGGCGTCCGCAAGATGACGGCCACCGTGGCGGTCATCGCCGCGGTCTGGCGTCGGATCGGCGCGGGCGATCTCCGCTGGGGCGATCGCGTCAGCCTCGACGCGTTCTGGACGGGCGTCGTGGGCGCGACCGGGCTACCCCGCGAGCCGGCCGCCGGCATCGCCGCGCTCGTCGATCAGGCAGACCTCCCGTCACCGCCGCGCCCGAGCGCACGGGAGATCGATCGGGTCGCCGCTGCGGTCGAGACCGCCTGGGGAGACCACCGACCCATGCTGCGCGGAATCCGTGCCACGGACATCCGCGCCGTGCTCCACGACTCCCGGTGGAGCACGCCCCCGGTCGGCGATCGCCGGCCCCGAACGGCCGAGAGGAGGTGATGTGAATGAACGACAGCACGGAGATGAGCATCCGGTTCCAGGAGCTCGACCCGATGGAGGCGCCCAGCTGGGACAGCTTCTACCAGGGCGTGATCGGCGCGCTGGTCCTCATCGGGATCGGCGCGGCAGCCGCCACCTGATGCCGCCTGGCCGCATCCGGATCAGACAGAGGAAGGAGGGACGCATGACCGCAGCACTGCCGGCGCTCGAGTTCACCGAACTCGAGGCCATGGATGCGCCGGGCGATGCCGACGACTACATCCGCGGCTTCGCCGTGGGCGTGATCATCGGAATTCTCGCTCTGACCTAGGAGGTGCACGTTGCAGACCACGTCGCTGGAGTTCCTGGAACTCGAACAGATCGACACCCCGCTCGAGTGGTGGGAGCACGCGAGCTACATCATCGCGATCATCGGCGGAGCCGCCGCCATCGCGACCTGACAGAGGGTGCGGGCGGGATCGTCCGCCCGCACCCCCCGACCATCCCTGCGAGGAGAGGCGATGCACGGATGACATCCCTGATCACCGAGACCGTGGCGGCACGGCTCGACCTGGTCGGCGCGACAGCCCGCGGGCAGGATCTGTACGCCGGGGTCGGCACAGACTTCTACGACCGGCTCGTCGGCCCGGACCGGGCGGAGGTCCGGGAGGTCCTGGTGCTCGCGCGCGCGGTCCCCGGTCCCGTCCTCGACCTCGCCGCCGGGAGCGGACGGCTGACGGTGCCGCTCGTGCGCTCCGGGCATCACGTCACGGCGGTCGATCTCTCGGCGGACATGCTCGCGCGCCTCCGCGGAGCCGTTCCGCACGGCGGGACGGTCGAGTGCGTCGTCGCGGACATGCGCGACCTCGCGCTCGACGGGCGGTACGGTCTGGTCATCCTCGGGGCGACCTCCATCACGGTGCTCGACCGGGAGGGCCGGGCGCGTCTCTACGCGGGTGTCCGACGTCATCTCGACTCCACCGGTGTCTTCGCCCTCACCGTCGCGGGCAGAGCGTCGGCGGACCGCCTCGCGGTGACGGCCGACCGCGAGATCGTGGTTCCCGGAAGCGCCGGAGACGAGCCCTACCTGTTCGCGCAGCAGATCGAGGACGACGGCGCCGTACGGGTGGTCAACTGGGTCCGTCTCGCCGATATCGCCCCGGGCGCGGAGGTGCCGGTGCTCACGAGCCGGCTGCACGTGCTGAGCCCCGAGATCCTGGCCGACGAACTCGTCGCGGCCGGCTTCATGGCGCCCCGGATCTCTCCGGTGCGGACGCCGGTCCCCGGGGAGATCCTGCTCCTCACGACGTCTCCCTCCGGGGATCGAGGGGGTGCGCGATGACCGCCGCGGATTCCCGGTCCCTGTGGCGACAGCGCGGACGAGGGCGGGACCCCCTCACCGCGGAGACGTGTCCCGCTCTGGCGACCGGCGTGGATTTCGAGCCCACCGGCGAGGGCTCCGTGTGGCTCGCCACGGTGCAGGGTGTCCCGTCCGCGCGGCTGTCCCGGGCGGTGGTCGACCTGCTGACGGCGATGGACGGCCGGACCCCGGTCTCCGCGCTGCGGGTACGCTTCGCGCCGGAGGCGACCGACGAGAGCGTGCTGCGACTGGTGGAGCGCTTCCGCGACAACGGTCTCCTGGACGGGGGCGCGTCCCGCCCGCCCGGCGGCGTCGCCTACCGGCCGCCGTTCACCCTGCAGTTCGCGACGCTCCGTGCGCCCGCCCTCTTCGCGCGCCTGGACCGGCTGGTCGTCCCCGTCCCGCGCCGAGCAGCCCTCGCGGCCGTCGCCGCGGTGCTCGTCGCCGGGGCCGTCGCCGCGATCCTGCAGGCCGGCGATCTCAGGAACGTGCTCACGCGCCCCCTACCGCTCACCGGCTTCGTCGTCGTCGTCGCGGCGCTGGGACTCGCGACGCTGTTCCACGAGGCCGCGCACGGGCTCACCCTCACCCGGCTGGGCGGTCGGCCCCGACGCGCCGGGTTCATGCTCTTCTACCTCACGCCCGCGTTCTTCGTCGATGTGACGGACGGATGGCGGCTCGCCGACCGTCGGCATCGTGTGGCGATCGCGCTCGCCGGTCCGGCCGTTCACGCCACCGCGGCGGCGGTGGCGATGCTCGCGGCTCTCGGCCTGCCGGTGTCGACGGCCCGCGAGACGCTGCTGCTCCTCGCGATCTCCTGTACTGTCGTCGTCCTCGTGAACCTGATCCCGTTCGTGCGGTTCGACGGGTACATCGCGTTGATGAGTGCGCTGGACGAACCGAATCTCCGGGGGAGGACGGTCCGCGACGGCGCGGGCTTCCTCGCCCGCGTCCTGTTCGGCGGCCCGCGGCAGCCTCGGGCGCTGGAGCGGTGGTGGAGCGTGCCGTTCGGCCTGTGCTGTCTGATGGCGCCGGTCGTGATGGTGCTGTTCGCGGTCGTGCGGACCGCACAGCTGCTCGCCGGAGGCGGGCCGGGGGCGAGCCTCGTCGTGCTCGCCCTGGAGAGCGTCGTGGTCGTGGTGGGCGTCGCCCTCCTGGTGCGCGCGCTGATCCGTGTGCGGCGATCCGGTGTCTCCCGGACTCGTCTCGTCGCGGTGACCGCCGCGCTCGCCGTCGGCACGGTGGCCGCCGGCATCCTCATCCCGGTCCCGACGGCCGCGACACTCGGGTTCCGGGTGGACGACGACCGCGTGGTCCTGGTCCGCGGAGGATCGGGCGCCGGTGCAGACCTCCCGGACGGTGCACGCGTCATCCTGTCGACGCGGGGGATCCTCGCGAACGAGGACCGGGGTGAGGGGAGGACCGCGGTCCAGCCTGCGGCGGAGGCCGAGGTCCCGATCGAGGCGCTGTACCCGGTCAGGGTGCCCGGGGTGACTGTCGCGGCGACGGCCGTTGCGGAGGTCGAGGTGACCGGGGACAGGAGCGCCCTGCCGGCAGCCGGACAGGCGCGGGTCGAGCTGGGCACGACCCCGCTGTGGCATGCGCTCTGGGCGGCGGCCGTGTCGCCGCTGGCGACCCCCACGAGCGAGGAGGAGAGAGGATGACCATGAATCAGCACGCCATCGAGGTGCGCGGCCTGACCAAGAGGTTCGGACACCGCACCGCCGTCGAGGACCTGTCGTTCGCCGTGCCCCGCGGAGCGATCGTCGGGCTGCTCGGACCGAACGGCGCAGGGAAGTCGACGACGCTGCGCGCGATCGTCGGCCTCGTGCGCCCGACCGGAGGAGAGACCCTCATCGACGGGGCCCCGTTCGGTGCGCTCGACAACCCCGCCGTGCACGTCGGCGTCCACATGGACGGGTTCGGCTTCGAGCCGGGCATCTCGGGGCGACGGCATCTGGAGATCTGCCGCCTCGCCGCCGGGGCGCCCCGCGACCGCGTCGACGAGGTCCTCGGCGAGGTCGGGCTGGCCGCCGATGCGCGTCGCCGCGTGAAGACGTACTCGACGGGCATGGCCCAGCGGCTCGGGCTGGCCGCCGCATTGATCGGCGCGCCGCGGACGCTCATCCTCGACGAACCGGCCAACGGGCTGGATCCCGACGGCATCCGCTGGCTGCGCCGGTTCCTCCGCGGTTTCGCCGAACGCGGCGGCACGGTCCTCGTCTCCAGTCATCAGCTCCCCGAACTCGAGCAGGTCGTGGACGAGGTCGTCGTGATCAAGCGTCGGGCGCTCTTCGCCGGACGGCTGGACGATCTGGTCACCGGCGGGGCCGACTCGCTCGAGAGCCGGTACTTCGACCTCGTCGAGGGAGCCCCGGCGTGAGCGGCGTGATCCGCAGCGAGCTGCTGCGCGCGGTGAGCGGGCTGTCGATCCTCGCCGTGTACCTCGTCGCCGTCCTCATGCCGACGTTCGTGCTCTTCTCCGACGGCTCGCGTTTCGCTCTGGACGGCCTCGACGCCGGCGCGGCGACGGCGCGACTGCTGGAGCCGCTCGCGTGGTCGGTCGTCTCGGCGGCGTTCGTCGGTGCCTACCCCGTGACGCGGGAGTACTACTACGGCTCCATGGACCGCACGCTCACGGCGGTCGGCTTCCGTCGCGCCTTCCGAGGGAAACTGGTCGCCGGTGTCCTCATCGCCCTGGCGCTGGCCGGCGTCGTCTTCCTGCTGTGGACGCTCGCGATCTCCCTCCTGCTCGCGCGCCACGGGCTCGCGCTCGTCTTCACCGCCGAGGCATGGCGGATCATCGCCGGGGCCGTGGCCGGGGTCGTCCTCGGTGCTCTCATCGGCGGGGCGATCGGCTGGATCACCCGGAACTACTACGCGACGGCGATCATCGTCCTCGTCTTCCCGATGGCGCTGGAGTTCGCGCTGCTGCGGACGGCACCGGAGGTCGCGCGGTTCTCACCCGGGATGGCCATCGCCGCGCTGAGCGTGCCGGAGTACCAGGGACGGCTGCTCGCCTTCGCGCCTGCCCTCGGCATCGGGGTGGCGTGGGCGATCGGTCTCGTCGCGCTCGCCGCCGTCCGAGGACGCCGGAGCGTCGCGTGATCGGTCGGGCGCTGCGGGCGCAGGCGCGCAGCGCGGCCGGGGATGTCGTCCTCCTCGGGATGGCACTGGCGGCCTTCGTGCTGTCCCTGTCCCTGGCGACCAGCATCCCGGCGGAGCTCGGCGATGCGCCACGGGAGGCGCGGGAAGGACTGGTGGCCCCGTTCGACGCCGTGCTCGCGACCTACGCCGGCATCCTCGCCGCCGTCTACGGTTCCTTCCGCTACACGATCGACCGACGGGACGGTGTCGTCGCGCAGCGACTGATGCTGGAGTCCCGGTGGGCGATGCTCGTCGTCCGTATGCCTGCCTCGGCGCTGGGCGGCGCGGTCGTCGCGGTCGCGGCCGTCCTCGGCGGCCGCGCGGCGCTGTTCGTCACGATGGGCGGGATCCCCGTGCATCCGTCCGCCGTCATGGCCGCCCTCGCCCTCGGCGCGGCCGCCGCCCTCTGGGGCCTGGGGGTCGGCATCGTCGTGCAGGCGCATCTCGCGGCGCTGTTCGTCACCGCGTTCTCGATGGGGGTCGGGCTGCTCGTGGCGATGTTCTGGAGCGCCGGCGCCGTCTACCTGCCTCTTCCTGCTCTGCTCGACGCCTTCCGGTTCGACGGGTCCGCCATCGGCATCCCGGCGGGCGGAGGACTCGGGCTGCTGGCGGCGCCGATCGCGGCGGGCTGGATCCTCCTCGCCGTGGGGGCGGGATCGGCCGTGTTCCTGCGGCGGGACGTGACCTAGGCCCGCGGGAGGCGACGTAGGATTCCTGGGTGGCCACCCCCAAGATCCTCCTCTTCTACGCGTTCACCCCGCTCGCCGACCCGGAGGCCATCCGCGTCTGGCAGCGCGATCTCGGCGAGGCGTTGGGGCTGCGCGGTCGGCTGCTGATCTCGTCGCAGGGCATCAACGGCACTCTCGGCGGCGACCTCCCGGTGCTGAAGAAATGGGTGCGGTCATTCCGCTCCTATGCGCCCTTCCGCGACGCCGACATCAAGTGGAGCGAGGGCACCGGGCTCGACGCGTCGGGTCGCAGCCTCGACTTCCCGAAGTTGAGTGTGAAGGTGCGCGACGAGATCGTGTCGTTCGGCGCCCCGGATGAGCTGCGGGTCGACGCGGACGGCGTCGTCGGCGGGGGCGCGCGGCTCACCCCCGAACAGCTGCACGCCCTGGTCGCCGAGCGCGGGGACGAGGTCGTGTTCTTCGACGGACGGAACGCGCTGGAGGCCGAGATCGGACGCTTCCGTGGCGCCGTCGTGCCGGATACGGAGACCACCAGGGACTTCGTGCGCCTGCTCGACTCCGGCACCTACGACGACCTGAAGGGCAAGCTCGTCGTCACGTACTGCACCGGCGGCATCCGCTGCGAGGTGCTGTCGAGTCTCATGGTCGCCCGCGGCTTCGGCGAGGTGTATCAGCTGGAGGGCGGCATCGTCCGCTACGGGGAGACCTTCGGCGACGACGGCCTCTGGGACGGATCGCTCTACGTCTTCGACGGGCGTGGATCCGTCGACTTCTCGGACCACGCGCGGGTCATCGGTGTGTGCGTGGGATGCGGCGCGGCGACCAAGCGCACCGCCAACTGCCCTGACCCGTCGTGCCGCGTGCAGTCCGTCGTCTGCGCGGACTGCGAGGCCGTCGCGTGCCCGGCGCATGCGGCCACCGTGCCGACGCGGGCCTGAGCGGCGCGACGACGACGGTCACACCAGGAGCCGGGCGTCTGATCCGCGCGGGGCGTAGAGCGACCGCGGCAGCAGCAGTGCGCGTGCCCGCGTCGACCCGTCGACATGCGCGCGGAGACTGGCGAGCACGGACTGCAAGGGCGCGCCGAGGTCGTCCTCCGCCGCGGACGCGCGGGCGTAGTTGGCGCGCTCCACCGCCGCGATGAGCCGCCCCAGCGCAGCCTCGTCGGCTCCCGCATCCCTGACGAGCCCGGCGGCCCGCATCCGCGGACTGTCCGCATCCGAGACCGCGATCCGGAGATCGATCAGGGTGTCGCGCAGTTCCGCCCAGGCCGCGGCGGCGTCTCCGCGTGCGGCACGGCGCAGCCGGAGGCGCCGCTCGACGAGCCGGACGAGCGCGGGAAGGAGGAGGAGCGCCACGACGCCGAGCACGGTGAGGACCACCGGCATCGGGTCCAGCCGGCGCAGCTCTCCGGAGTCCGTCGAGCCGGCATCGGCATCCCGCCGATCGACCTCGGGGCCGGAGGTCTCCTCCGTCTGCGGTGCGGTCGTCGGCGCAGGAGTGGCGGGGCCTCCGCCGGTCCCGCCTGCGGTCGTGCCCGCCCGGAAGGCCGTGGGGACGCCGAGCGAGGCGGTCGGCTCGAACGGCACCCAGCCGATCCCGGGGAACAGCACCTCGGGCCAGGAATGCAGCTGATCGCTCGACACCGAGAAGATCGACTCGTCTCCGCGCTTCTCGTCCGTGAGGGCCCCGGGGAGGTAGCCCACCACGATGCGCACCTGCATGCCCAGGCTCTCGGCCATGAGGGCGAAGGAGCCGGCGAAGTGCACGCAGTATCCGGACCGCTCTTCGAGGAATCGTGCCACCGCGTCCGCGCCGGTCCCGTCGAACCCCTCGTCGACCGGCGTCTCCAGCGAGTACTCGAACTGCGACCGGAACCAGTTCTGCAGGGCGACGAGGCGGTCGTAGTCGGTCTCCTCGTCCGCGGTGACCTCCGTCGCCAGCCGGGAGATGATCCCCGGAAGCTCGACGTCCTCGTCCTCCGCGTCCGCGAGGGGCGGGGCGGCCTCCGCGGCGCGGATCTGCTCCAGGGTCGGCGTCACGCGGAGCGAGGTGACCGTGTAGTCGTTGCCGACCGCATCGGCGCGGCGGGAGAAGAGGGTGCGGTTCTCGGGCGACACGCGCCACGCGGCGCTCAGACCCTGCACTTCCGTCGCCGGATACGGCAGCGGGAGCCAGGAGCTCGACATGCGCAGCACCCGGATCGAGGTCGTCTGCTCCGCGGTGGTGATGTCGTCCCCCCACTCCGGATCCCCGAAGCCGTCGACCTGAGACTGCAGGTCCCCGCGATCCGGCTGCCAGACGCGGCCGTCGAACCGGGAGAGCGTCGTGAGGCGGAGATACGGGGCGGTGTCGGTCTTCGCGGCCACCGTCAGCACCTCGACCGGACTCGGCTGCCGCAGATCGTCGCCCAGCCGTAGCGAGGCATCGACGGTCACGCCGACCCCGGTGCCGGTGATGGTCGAGCCGACCGGGAGCAGCGGCGTCACGACGAGGGTGGTCGCGACCGCGGCGGCACCGACGGCGACCGCGACGCCGGCCGACGCGCGGCGCGGTGACTCCGGATGCCGACGTGCAGTGAAGCGGAACACGAGGAGCGCCACGACCGCCGCGAGGGCGAACCAGGCCACATTCGGGGCACCCAGGGTGATGATCATGGGCACCGCACCGGTGACGCCCAGCAGAACGGTCGTGAGCACGGCGGAGCGACTCGCGATCAGGAGATCGAGCAGGATCGCGACGACCGCGAAGCCTGCTCCGAGGGCGGCCGCAAGCCCCGGGGAGGCCTCCAGCGGGGCCGAACCGAAGACGATCTCCTCCGCCGCGGCGGAGGCGAGGGCCTGGAACAGGCCGAAGGTGCGGGGCGTCGGCACGACCCCCGCGATCGCGGTGTCTCCGGCGAGGAGCAGCGTGAGGACGCCGACCGCCACGATGACCTGCGCCACAAGGGCGAGCAGCCCGGCGATACCCTCCGAACGCCCGCGTAGGAGATGACGCACGAGCGCGCCGACCCCCACGACCGCGATGATGACGACGGTCGCGACGAACGACCAGGTCCCCGGAGCGATGACGGCGGTGAACGGCCACAGCGCCGTGAGGGCCGCGAGGCCGGCGAGGGCCGCCGGAGCGAGGACACCGGACGGCGGCTCCTCCCGGTCACGGTGCCAGCGTGCGCGGGTGTCGGCGGGCACGGGGGCGGGTCGCGTGCGCTCAGCGCGGAACATCGGCGGCTCCCGTCCGCGCCGACAGCGCGTCGTCCCAGGCATCCGCGACGTCGACGCCGAGCCGGGTCACGGTCCAGCCGTGCTGGCGGGCGGCGTCCTCCGTTCCCGGGAGCGGATCGGTACTGAACAGCAGCGGCGCTGCGGCCCCCGCCGGACGCAGGAGCGCGGCGTCCTCCTCGTCCAGCCGACCGGTCACGTAGACGAGCGGCCCCGGCGGTGTCCCGCCCAGGAGCGCGGCGAGGTCGCGCCTCTCGCCGCGCGGCGTCACCATCGCCAGGGAGACCAGCAGGCCGTCCCTGTCGTCCTCGTGTCCGCGGAGCACGCCGAGGAGCGTGCCGGCGCTGTCCAGCACGTCGACGCTGTACCCCTCCGCAGCGAGGTGCACGGCGGCGGACGCGCACAGGGAGACCGCGGCCTCGAACGCCGGGTCGACGGCATCGGTCCCCGTGGTCCAGCCGCCGGCGGCGCGGTCGAGCACGACGACCGCGTCGGGGCTCGACTCCTCCTCCTCCTGCCGGACCATGAGTTCGCCGCGGTGCGCCGTCGCCCTCCAGTGGATGCGTCGCATCGAGTCACCCGGTGCGTAGCCGCGGGGGGAGAGGTTGTCGCTGCCCTGGCCCAGGCGGGTGGACGAGGTGTGCGCGGTCCCGCCCGCGGCGCCGATCCGCACGGCGAGCGGGGTGAGCGCGAAGACCTCCGGCACGACCGTGATGGTGCGCGTGTCGCCGAAGGCCTGCTCGCGCTGGGCGAGACCGAACGGGTCGACGGTGCGCAGCAGGAGGGGGCCCAGCGGCCAGACACCCCGGCGGACACCGGTGATGAGGTAGTTCAGCTGGGGTGTGTCCCCGGGATACTCGCCCCCCGAGTCGCCGGCGACCGCGGTGGGGAGGACGTCGTGCCAGAGCCCGTGCGGGACCCGGAGGGCGCGCAGCGTGAAGCGGACCGTCACCCGCGAGGTCTCCGAGACCGTGAGCAGGTCGGTCGAGATCTGTCGGCTGACCGTTCCGGAGCGTCGCGGGAGACGCACGGCGAGGGCGGCGAACAGCGTGAGCGCAGCCAGCAGGATCCCGAGGTACAGGAGGATCCTGGCGCCGAGGACGTTGGCCGCGATCACGCACCCGAGCGCGGCGACGAGCGCACCGGTGCCGCGCGGCGTGAGCAGTCGACGTCGGCGCATGATCGCGTCCTCAGGAGCGGGTCGCGACGGGGACGCGGACGCGCTCGGCGATCTGGGTGAGTGCGGCCTCGACCGGCTGCGCGCCGGCACGGTGGGCCCCGCGGGCGGGGAGCAGCCGGTGCGCGAACACGGGGATCAGCAGGTCGGTGATGTCGTCCGGGATGACGTAGTCGCGGCCGTCCAGCGCGGCCCAGACCTTCGCGGCGCGGACGAGCTGCAGCGTGGCCCGCGGGCTGGCGCCGAGGTGCAGGCTGGGGTCGTTCCGCGTCGCCTGGGCGAGGGAGACGGCGTACTCCTCGAGGGCGGGCGCCACGTGCACGGCGCGCGCCCACGCGATGAGCTGGGAGATCGCGGCGGCGTCCGCGACGGGGGTGACGGTCGCCAGCGGATTCACGACGTCGCGCTGCCGGAGCATGAGGGCCTCGGCCGCGGGATCGGGGTAGCCCATCGAGATGCGCATCATGAAGCGGTCGCGCTGCGCCTCGGGGAGCGCGTACGTGCCCTCCATCTCCAGCGGGTTCTGCGTGGCGACCACGAGGAACGGATCGGGCAGCCGGTGGGTGGAGCCGTCGACCGTGACCTGCCCCTCCTCCATGGCCTCCAGCAGCGCCGACTGGGTCTTGGGGGAGGAGCGGTTGATCTCGTCGGCGATGACGATGTGCGCGAAGATGGCGCCGCGTTTGAACTCGAACTCGCGGTCGACGGGGTTGTAGACGGACACGCCCGTCACGTCGCCGGGAAGGAGATCCGGGGTGAACTGGATGCGCCGGACGGTGGCATCGACGGTGGCGGCGAGGGCGCGCGCCAGCATGGTCTTCCCGACCCCGGGCACGTCCTCGATGAGCAGATGGCCTTCGGCGAGCAGGCAGACGAGGGCGCTGCGCACGGCCTCGGGCTTCCCGTCGATCACCTGGCTGATCGAGCCGAGGATGGCCGCCGTCTGTGCGGCGAATCCGTCGGCGTCGATCGCGACCGGGCTCAGGGGGGCGTTCTCTGGCATGCGTTCCCTCTCGTCCGGCGCAACGATGCGCGTGCATCGATCGTACGCTCCGCACGGCCTGCGGGACCATGTCGGGCTGGCCGGTCTGCGGGGACGGCAGGGTCGGCCGTCAGCCCCAGATCCGGTACCGCGGCTCCGCGGGGTCGAGCAGCGCAGGGGTGAGGCGGGCGACCTGGAGCAGCGCGAGACCCGTCGTCCCCCGGAGTTCGTGGAGCTCGCACTGCCCGACCGTCTCCCGCCACCGCGCGGCGAAAGCCTCGGCGTCGGCTCGGCGGCGGGAGAGCGCTGCGGGAACCGGCAGCAGACGACGACCGGGGACGGCGCGGTCGACGATCGAGCGGATGCGGTCGAGCACGGGACCGGGCCGGCCGAAGATCCCCTGGTCGACCCGCAGGAGGAAGCGCGGGCTCTCGGCCACGGCGAACAGCTCCTGCAGGGCATCGGCGATCAGTGCGCGGTCGCTCCGCGGTCCGGCGATCTCGATCCAGAAGTCGGCGGCGGAGCGGTTGCGCACCCGGACGGTCGAGGCATCGAAGGGCCCCACCCGTCCGGCGTCGTGGAGGGACCGGGCGATGGCCAGCGCGGCGCCGCCGTACAGAGCAGCGGGGTCACGGAGGCGGTGCAACGCGCGCAGCACGCTGGACCCGCACACCACAGCGGTCGCCAGCACGCCGCCGAGCGCCGCGACGGTGACGCCCGCCTCCAGCGGGAGGGAGACTGCGCCGATCGCCCCCAACGCCGCCGTTCCGAGGGCGATGCCGGTCGCGCTGAATCCGAATGTCAGGGGCACGGCAGCGGCGAGGGTCGGTCCCGTCCGCAGCAGGCGGGCCTCCGGCGTCGTGCGGACGGAGACCACGTCGCGCTCCCGGGAGTCGTGAGGCTCGCCGATCCGCCAGTCCGCTCTGGTCTGGGCGCGGGTGGGGAGCCGCGAGAGCGTCTCCTCGTTGATCCTCTCGATCGTGGCGCCGGGGACCTTCTCGAGGACGTCGTCGAGTGCGGCGATCGCGGCGGAGGGGAGCGCGTGGTCCAGTCCCGAGACGATCCGGGTGCCGTCGTCGGCGCTGAGCCCCCAGAGGTGTCCGTGTCGTCGTCGCAGGCGCTGCGTCTCGGCGGGGCTGTCCAGGTCGACGGACGCGGGGATGACGCACGCCACCGACCAGTTGTGCGCCACCTTCTCCGGCCATGCGGGGTCGAGACGCAGGGTGCGCCCCCGGAGCTGCTGGGTGCCGGTGCTCGTCGCCACCGCGGTCAGATCGATCAGCGTGTTCACCGACGGGCAGTCCCACCCCTCGCCGAGGAGTCCTCGGGTGCCGACGAGCACCCGCACGGTGCCGCGTCGGATCAGCTCCGAGACGGCCGCGACGACCTGGCCCCGTCCGGCCTCGGCGACGCGGAGATCCCGCGTGCCTCCTGCTCCGTCGACGACCGTCACCTCGTCCCCGAGCACCGCGGACAGCTGCTCCGCGAGGTCGGCGGCATCGACGGCCCGCACCCGCAGATGATGGGCGGTCAGCAGCACCGGACGCAGCGTCCCTGTCACCTCGTCGGCGGCCAGGAGGTCGAAGACGCGGAGCGCGCCGGCGGGCTGCCCGGTGAGCCCGCGGCGGCTCCCGTGCTCGACGAAGTCGGTCACGATCACCGCCCGCATCCGGGCGCCGGCGTCTCCGCTCAGCTCGCGGCGCAGGATGTCCACGGCTGCGCGGTCCTTCGCCACCGAAGACGTCAGTGTGGTCTCCACCGGGTCCCGGCCGCGTCGCAGCCCCCGATCGGTCAGGTGCAGGCCGAAATCCGCGAGAGCTCCGCGCACGTGCTCCCATTGGCGCAGGGCGGTGGGGTCGGTGAGTAGGCGCGTCTGCGCGAAACGGGTGAGGACGGTGAGGAGGTCGTCGGTCGTGCAGCGGCCGAACAGCCCCGGCGGCAGGAGCGCGCCGAGCGGATGCCCCGGCGCCGCGGCTCGGAGGACGACGCCGGCGGCCCGGGTGAGCGTGAAGTCCGTGGAGAGCGCGTGCTCCAGCCGTGCCCGCCGCGCGATGTCGGGGTCATCCGTCCCCGTCGGTGGCACGGAGCCCGCCGCCGGCTCCGGCTGCAACGTCGCCTCCAGATACGCCACGCCATCCGGCGAGGACAACACCTGCCCGACGAGATCCGCGAGCAGGGCTTCGTGCCGGCGGATGAAGGCGGCCTCGGTCGGGTCCGGCTGGGTGAACCAGATCGAGTCCCGATAGGGCGCGAGGTGGCCCTCCTTCACCACCGCGGGGGCGGGCACCTCGTAGTCCACGTCTCCGAGCAGGCGCGTGTAGTTCTCGTACTCGACACCGTCGTCGGGGGAGGGGAGCGTCGCCGTCAGGCCGATCAGGACCGGGGGCGATCCCGCGGCCCGGATGCGCGCCGCCAGGTAGGCGACGACCAGCGCCCAGTGGTCGAGCAGGTGATGGCACTCGTCCAGGACGATCGTGCGCACTCCGGAGCCGACGATCGCGTCGATGACCTCCACGGCGTTGGGGTGCAGCACCCGGGCCAGCTCCTCCGGGCGCTGCTGCGAGAACGAGCGGCGCACCCGGCGTACCCGCCGCCGCAGTCCTGAGCGGTAGCGATCGGGATTGTCGACCTCGAGTGTGGCGAGCCAGGTCGCCGCATCGGCCTCGGACCGATCGGTCTCGGCGAGCTCGGCGATCCACCGATGACGCGCCAGCTCCTCGAACGGCGAACCGTCGCCGGTGACGCTGAGGAGTTGGTAGGTCAGCACGGTGAGGTCTCCGAGCCGCCGCGGATCGTCCGAGACAGCGTCGTCCTCGGGGGCGAGCTTCCGCGCCTCCCGGAGCCATTGCTGGCGGATGGTGAGCGTCGGAGTCAGGACGAGCGTGCGGTGTCCCTCCCGCGCGGCGAGCAGCAGTCCGAGCAGGGTCTTGCCGGAACCCGGCGGTGCGACGACGTGCATCTTCTCGTCGGAGCCGACCTCGATGCGCTCCAGCACCTCGGCCTGGTACGTGCGCAGCGGTCCGCGGAACCGCCACGACGAGAGCGGGTGGGCGAGCGGATCCATGACCTGCACAGTCTCTCAAAGAGTGCGGTGTGTCATCGCGCCGGTCGGCGTCGGGTAGAGTGGACGACGGCTCTCCGCGTGGCGGCATCCAGGCCAATTCCCCCAGGGCGGAAACGCAGCAAGGGTAACCGGGCTCTGCTGGGTGCGCGGAGGGTCTTTTCTTTTGCCCGCGTCCAGCCGGCCCCAGGGTGCTCCTGCGACAATCGAGCGGTGACCGTTCCTCCGCCGGCCAGACCCGAGCATCCGCTGCGGCGATTCGCGTCGCCCGTGCTGCTGCTCGCGGCGATGTGGGCGGTGCAGTTCGCGGACGCCGTGCTGCCGGGCTCGTTCAGCGGCCTCGGCATCCGCTCGTGGGATCCCGCCGGGCTGCTCGGGATCGTGTTCGCGCCGCTGCTGCACGCGAGCTGGGCGCATCTGATCGCGAACTCCGTCCCGTTCCTCGTGCTGGGCTGCCTGGTGGCCGTCGAGGGCACGCGCCGATTCTGGGCGGTCACCGTGATCGTCGCGGTCGTCGGCGGGCTCGGGACCTGGCTCGTGAACGCGCCCGGCACGCTGACGGTCGGCGCCTCCGGACTCGTGTTCGGCTACTTCGGCTACGTGGTGATGCGGGTGTTCGCCCCCGGCCGCGTGGCGCATCGCATCCTCTACGCGGTGATCGCCGTCGTCGTGATCGGCCTCTACGGCGGCACCATGCTGGCCGGGGTGTTCGGAGTGGCGGACGGCGTGTCCTGGCAGGGCCATCTGTTCGGTGCCATCGGGGGCGGTGCGGCCGCGCTCGCCGGACGGCGTCCCGACCAGCGCCGCGCCGTCGGACGATGACGGCTCCGCGCACGAGAGGGACGACGGGGACGCGGACCACGTCGACCCGGCGGCCCGCCGCGTCGCGCGAGGCCGCCAACCGCCGACGCCGCGAGGCCCGCCGTCGAGCCGCCCGGCGCGCACAGCGGAAGCGGACCCTGCGGCGCGTCGCCGTGTCCGCCGCCGTGGTGGCCGCGGGGGCGGCGCTGCTCGTGCTCATCCCGCTGGGGCTGGCGAGGGATCCGGCGCCGGTCTGCCTCGACCGTCCGTCGACCTTCCCCCAGGCAGGGGTGGCCGGATGGAGCGGTGAACAGCTCGAGAACGCTGCGACCATCATCCGCACCGCCGACGAGCTCGGGTTCGCGCGGGACGGCCAGATCCTCGGCGTCATGACCGCGATGGGCGAGAGCAGTCTGCGCAACATCGACTACGGGGACTGGGAGACGCGCGGCTGGACCAATCCGGATGGATCGCGCACGACGAGCATCGGCCTCTTCCAGCAGCAGGACTGGTGGGGGAGCGTGGAGCAGCGGATGGATCCGGCCACCGCCGCCCGGTTGTTCTTCGAGCGCCTCGGACGCGTGCCCGACTGGCCGTCGATGGCGCCCTCGCATGCCATCCACCGGGTGCAGGTGAACACCGATCGGGACTACTACACGCGGTATCAGGAGGACGCGACGGCGGTCGTCGACGTGCTCTCCGGCCCGTGCGAGTGACCGCCGCGATTGTCACGGCAGCTGTGGGGTGCGGTGTCGGGGCGCCCGCCTAAGCTGGAGCCGTGTCGCGGAGCATCTACATCACCTCGGCCGAAGGCCACACCGGGAAGTCGACGATCGCCCTGGGGGCGCTCGACGCGCTGATGCGCGTGTCACCGCGCGTCGGGGTCTTCCGCCCGATCGCCCGGGCGGTCGCGGAGCGCGACGAGATCCTCGAGCTGCTGCTCGCCCATGACGGCGTCCAGCTCGACTACGAGGACTGCATCGGCGTCACCTACGACGATGTGCGCGCCGATCCGGAGGGCGCGCTGTCGACCATCGTCGCCCGCTTCAAGGCCGTCGAGGCGCAGTGCGACGCGGTGGTGATCGTCGGCAGCGACTACACCGACGTCGCGAGCCCCGCGGAGCTCGGCTTCAACGCCCGGATCGCGGCGAACCTCGGCGCCCCCGTCCTGCTCGTGCTGAGCGGGCGCGACCAGCAGCGGCAGGCCGAGCAGCTCGGCACCACGACCGCGCGGGTGCCCGCCGCCGTCGGCCAGATCGCCGCCCTCGCGCTGCCGGAACTCGCCGAGGAGCGCGCGGAGCTGTTCGCGGTGGCCGTGAACAGGGCCGACCCGGACGGGCTCGATGCCATCGTCGACGCGGTGCGCGCCGTCCTCCCCGCCGGCACCCCGGTCTGGGCGCTGCCCGAGGACCGCGCGCTCGTCGCACCGTCCATCCGCGGCATCGTCTCCGCCGTCGACGGGACGCTGCTCAAGGGCGACGAGGATCGCCTGACCGCGGTCGCGCTGTCCATCGTCGTGGCCGGGATGTCGATGGTGAACGTCCTGCCGCGTCTCACCGACGAGGCCGTCGTCGTGATCCCCGCCGACCGCACCGAGGTGCTGCTCGCCGCCCTCCTCGCCGACTCCTCCGGCACGTTCCCGCGGATCGCCGGGATCATCCTCAACGGTCCCTTCCCCCTGCCCGAACCGATCCTCCAGCTGCTCGACGGCTTCGCCTCCTCGGTGCCGATCATCACGACCGACCTCGGCACCTACGACACGGCGGTACGGGTGATGGGCGCCCGCGGTCGCATCTCCGCCGACTCGCGCGGTCGCTACGACCGGGCACTCGGACTCTTCCAGGCGCATGTCGACGTGGCCGAGCTCACCGAGCAGCTCGGGCTCGCCGAGTCGCACGTCGTCACGCCGCTCATGTTCCAGTACGGACTGATGGAGCGCGCGCGGTCCGACCGTCGCCATATCGTCCTCCCCGAGGGCGACGACGACCGCATCCTCCGCGCGGCGGCGGCGCTGCTGTCCCGTGAGGTGGCGGAGCTGACCATCCTCGGCGACGACGGCGCGATCCGTGCGCGGGCGGCGGAGCTCGGCCTCGACATCGCCGGTGCGCACGTGGTGAGCCCCACCGACCCGGCCCTCGTGGAGCGCTTCGCCGCCGAGTACGCCCGGTTGCGCGCCCACAAGAGGATCACGCTCGCGCAGGCCGCCGACACCGTCACGGACGTCTCCTACTTCGGGACGATGATGGTGCACCTCGGACTCGCCGACGGCATGGTCTCCGGTGCCGCGCACACCACGGCGCACACGATCCGTCCGTCCTTCGAGATCATCAAGACGAAGCCGGGTGTGAACGTCGTCTCCAGCGTGTTCCTCATGGCCCTCGCCGACCGCGTGCTCGTGTACGGCGACTGCGCGGTCATCCCCGATCCCACGGCCGAGCAGCTCGCCGACATCGCGATCTCGTCCGCCACCACCGCCCGGCAGTTCGGCATCGACCCCCGCGTGGCGATGCTGTCGTACTCCACCGGTGAGTCCGGGTCGGGAGCCGACGTCGACAAGGTCAGGGCGGCGACGGCACTCGTGCGCGAGCGCGCTCCCGAACTCCTGGTGGAGGGCCCCATCCAGTACGACGCCGCCGCCGACGCGGCGGTCGCCAAGGCCAAGCTGCCGGATTCGGCTGTGGCGGGGCGGGCGACCGTGTTCGTCTTCCCCGACCTCAACACCGGCAACAACACCTACAAGGCGGTGCAGCGCTCCGCCGGCGCCGTGGCCATCGGTCCAGTGCTGCAGGGGCTCAACAAGCCCATCAACGACCTGTCCCGCGGTGCGCTCGTCGACGACATCGTGAACACGGTGGCCATCACGGCGATCCAGGCCCAGGGCGACGAGCGATCGGGGGAGGGGGCGTGAGCGCGATCCTCGTCATCAACAGCGGGTCGTCCTCGCTGAAGTACAGCCTCATCGACACCGCGCACGAGGACGAACTCGCCAGCGGGCTCATCGAGCGCATCGGACAGGAGTCCAGCCCTGTCGCCCACACCGTGCGCCCGGAGCCGGGTGACGGACCGTCGGCCACGATGCTCGACGCCACCTACCGCGACGAGCAGCCCATCCCCGACCACGCTGCGGCCTTCGAGGTCATGCGCGCGCAGTTCGCCGCGCACGGTCCTTTGCTCGATGCCCATCCGCCGGTCGCGGTGGGGCATCGGGTCGTGCACGGTGGGGCGCGCTTCTACGCGCCGACCCTGATCGATGCCGACGTCGAGCGGCAGATCGACGAGCTCGCCGTGCTGGCGCCGCTGCACAACCCCGCGAACCTCGCCGGCATCCGGGCGGCCCGCGCCGTGTTCGCCGACGTCCCGCACGTCGCGGTCTTCGACACGGCGTTCCATCAGACGCTCCCGCCCGCGGCTTACACCTACGCGATCGACGCGCAGCTCGCCGCCGCGCACCGGGTCCGTCGATACGGCTTCCACGGCACGAGCCACCAGTACGTCAGCGCGGCCGCCGCGCGTTTCCTCGGCCGCGATCTCAGCTCCCTGCGGCAGCTCGTGTTCCACCTCGGCAACGGCGCCTCGGTCACCGCGATCGAGGGCGGCCGCTCGGTGGAGACGTCGATGGGACTCACCCCGCTCGAGGGGCTCGTCATGGGGACGCGCTCGGGCGACCTCGATCCGGCCGCCCTCGTGCACCTGTCGCGCCGTGCCGGCTACACGATCGACGACCTCGACGCGCTCCTGAACACCCGCAGCGGGCTGGCCGGCCTCGCCGGTCGCAGCGACATGCGCGACATCCTCGCCGGGGTCGCTGCGGGCGAAGAGGCCGCGACACTCGCTTTCGACGTGTACGTCCACCGTCTCCGGGCCTACGCCGGCGCCTACATCGCCCAGCTGGGCGGGGTCGACGTCGTGTCCTTCACCGCCGGCGTGGGCGAGAACGCGGCCCCTGTGCGGGCAGCGGCGATGGCGACGCTCGGCTTCGCGGGGATCGAGATCGATCCCGCCCGCAACGAGGCGAAGGAGCGCGGCATCCGTGTCATCTCCACGGATGCGTCCGCCGTGACGGTCCTCGTCGTCCCCACCGACGAGGAGCTGCAGATCGCCAGGCAGACCGCCGAGATGCTCTGATCCCGGTCCGGGGTTACCCCGCGCGCGTCACCGCCATTACGCTTGCACAGTGGCACGGAGAGGTGCCGACCCGACCCTCGTCCTTCTCCTGGAGGCTCTGTGCCACACGCGCTGCCCGACCTGTTCCACGCCGACGGTGTGCTGTTCGACCTCGACGGCGTCCTCACGCCGACCGCCGAGGTGCACATGCGCGCCTGGAAGGCGGTCTTCGACGACGTCTTCGCCCGCTGGGACATCACTCCGCCGTACACCGACGAGGACTACTTCGCCTACGTCGACGGCAAGAAGCGCTACGACGGCGTCGCGAGTCTGCTGCGCAGCCGCAACGTCGAGGTGCCGTGGGGCTCGGTGGACGACGACCCGTCGGCCGAGACCATCTGCGGGATCGGCAACCGCAAGAACGCCGCGTTCGCGACCTCCCTCCGCAGCCAGGGCATCGCTCCGTTCCCCGGCTCCCTCGCCGTGGTCGAGGCGCTGCACGCCGCCGGGATCCCGCTCGGCGTCGTCTCCAGCTCGAAGAACGCCGAGGAGGTGCTGGCGGCCGCCGGCATCCGCTCCTTCTTCCGCGTCGTGATCGACGGCGTCGTCGCCGAGCGCGAGCACCTCGCCTCCAAGCCCGCTGCCGACATGTTCGCCGCCGGCGCCACGGCCCTCGGCGTCGACCCGGCCCGCAGCATCGCCGTCGAGGACGCCACCTCCGGTGCCGCCTCCGCCGCCGCGGCGGGGTATGCCGTGGTCATCGGCGTCGACCGCGGAGCGGGCGCCGACGCGCTCCGGGCCGCCGGAGCCACCCACGTCGTCGACGACCTCGGCGTCCTGCTTCCCGCCACCCGTACCGACACCCCGGAGACCGCATGATCGACCGCGACCGCTTCCCCGTCGACCCGTGGCGTCTCATCGAGACGCGCTACTCGGAGGAGGGCGTCGGCGAGACGCTGTTCTCGGTCGGCAACGGCTACCTCGGGCTCCGGGGCAACCACATCGAGGGGCGTGGCGCGCAGGAGCACGGCACCTTCATCAACGGTCTGCACGAGACCTGGCCCATCCGGCACGCCGAGCAGGCCTACGGCTTCGCCGAGGTCGGCCAGACCATCGTCAACGCCCCCGACGCCAAGGTGATGCGGCTCTACGTCGACGACGAGCCGATCTCCCTCGACGACGCGGACGTGCGCGAGTACGCCCGCACGCTCGACATGCGCACGGGCGTGCTGGAGCGGCGCGTGGTCTGGGAGACGCCTTCCGGCAAGCGGGTGCGCATGCGGGATCAGCGTCTCGTGAGCTTCGAGGAGCGCCACCTCGCGGTGCTGCGGCTCGAGGTCGTCGTCGAGAACGCCAACGCCCCGGTCACGATCAGCTGCCAGCTCCTCAACCGTCAGGACGGGGCGGGCGTGTATGCCGGCTCTCCGATGACGACCAAGGGCGCCGCCTTCGACCCGCGCAAGGCCGAGCGCATCGCGGACCGTGTGCTGCAGCCGGCCGAGCACTGGCAGGACGGCCTGCGCTCCGCCCTGTCGTATCGGGTCGCCGCGTCCGGGATGACCGTCGCCGTCGTCGCCGATCACATCATCGAGACGGAGAACGACTACAACGTCCGGACGCTCATCGAGCCGGACATCGCCAAGAACGTCTTCCGTGTGCAGGCGAAGGCCGGCGTCCCCATCACGATCACCAAGCTCGTCAGCTACCACTCCTCCCGCGGGGTGCCCCCGCGGGAGCTCGTCGACCGCTGCCGTCGGTCCCTCGACCGGGCCGCGGACGAGGGCGTGGAGACGGTGTTCCGTCGTCAGCGCGAGTGGCTCGACGCGTTCTGGGAGCGCAGCGACGTGCAGATCGGCGGGCGCGACGACCTGCAGCAGGCCACCCGCTGGTGCCTGTTCCAGCTCGCGCAGGCCTCGGCAAGGGCCGACGGCGCCGGCGTCCCCGCCAAGGGGCTGACCGGCTCCGGCTACAGCGGCCACTACTTCTGGGACACCGAGATCTACGTGCTCCCCTTCCTCACCTACACGACGCCGCGGTGGGCCTACAACGCGCTGCGGGCCCGGGTGAAGATGCTCCCCGCCGCGCGTCGCCGGGCCGCCCAGCTCAACGAGGCCGGCGCACTGTTCCCGTGGCGCACGATCAACGGCGAGGAGGCCTCGGCGTACTACGCCGCCGGCACGGCGCAGTACCACATCAACGCCGACATCAGCTTCGCGCTGGGCAAGTACGTGCGGGCGACCGGGGACGAGGCGTTCTTGCGTCGCGAGGGTGCCGACGTCGCGATCGAGACCGCGCGGCTCTGGGCCACCCTCGGCTTCTGGCGGGGGTCGCGGCTCGTGGAGCAGTCCGGTGCCGGCGATGGCCTCCAGACGTTCCACATCCACGGCGTCACGGGCCCGGACGAGTACACGACCGTCGTGAACGACAACCTGTACACGAACGTCATGGCGCGGTACAACCTCCGTTACGCGGCCAAGGTCGTGCGGGAGATCCGCGACAGCTACCCGGAGGACTACGCGGCCCTCGTCGAGCGGACGGGTCTCGGATCCGGTGAGGCGGAGTCCTGGGAGCGGGCGGCGGAGGCGATGTACATCCCGTACAGCGAGAGCCTCGGCATCCACCCGCAGGACTCGCTGTTCCTGGAGCGGGAGGTCTGGGACCTCGCGAACACCCCGGCCGACCAGCGTCCGCTGCTGCTGCACTTCCACCCGCTCGTGATCTACCGCTTCCAGGTGCTCAAGCAGGCCGACGTGGTGTTGGCGCTGTTCCTGCAGGGCAACCACTTCTCGCCCGAGGAGAAGAAGGCCGACTTCGACTACTACGACCCGCTGACGACGGGCGATTCGACCCTGTCGGCGGTCGTGCAGTCGATCCTCGCGGCGGAGGTGGGCTACCAGGACCTCGCGCAGAAGTACTTCGAGCAGTCGCTGTTCGTCGATCTGCACGACCTGCACCACAACGCGGCCGACGGCGTGCACGTCGCCTCGGCGGGTGGGGTGTGGACGGCCCTCGTGTGCGGTTTCGGTGGGATGCGCGACTACGGCGGCGACCTCAGCTTCGACCCGCGGCTCCCGGAGTCCTGGCCCTCGCTGTCGTTCCCGCTGCAGTGGCAGGGCACGGCGATGCAGGTGACCGTCACGCGGCACGAGCTGCGGGTGCAGGTGCGCAGCGGTCCTCCGGTGCCGTTCAGCGTGCGCGACAACGCCTACATCGCGACCCTGGAGGACGACGTCATCGTCCCCCTCGCGAACCAGGGGCCCGTGATCCCCGGTCGCCCGACGCTGCAGGAGTTCGCCGACGCCCGCCGCGACGACGGCACCCGGCTCTCCGCCTCGGTCCCGGTGATCACGAGCGCCATCCCCGTCATCGAGCCGATCGACTGACCGCCGACCCACCCCGTTGCGTGCGTCCCACCCCGTTGCGGGCGTCCGCAACGGGGTGGTTCGCGTTAAAGAGGCCGGGTCGAGCGAGAGGGGAGCAACGTCGGTGGCACGCCGTAGGCTGGAGGGGTGACCACAGCCCTCTACCGCCGCTACCGACCCGAGACGTTCGGCGAGATGATCGGGCAGTCGCAGGTGACCGATCCGCTCATGACCGCGCTGCGCGGCGACCGTGTGGGTCACGCCTATCTGTTCTCCGGTCCGCGTGGCTGCGGCAAGACCACCTCGGCGCGCATCCTCGCCCGTTGCCTGAACTGCGCGGAAGGGCCGACCGACACCCCCTGCGGGACGTGCCCGAGCTGCGTCGAGCTGTCCAGGGCGGGCGGGGGATCGCTCGACGTCGTCGAGATCGACGCGGCGAGCCACAACGGCGTCGATGACGCCCGCGACCTGCGGGAACGGGCCACCTTCGCTCCGAGCCGCGACCGCTTCAAGATCTTCATCCTCGACGAGGCGCACATGGTCACCCCGCAGGGCTTCAACGCGCTGCTGAAGCTGGTGGAGGAGCCCCCGCCGCACGTCAAGTTCATCTTCGCCACGACGGAGCCCGAGAAGGTGCTGGGCACGATCCGCTCGCGCACCCACCACTATCCGTTCCGACTGGTCCCGCCCGCTGCGATGCTCGAGTACGTCGAGAAGCTGTGTGCGGAAGAGGGCGTGATCGTCGAGCAGGGTGTGCTGCCGCTCGTCGTCCGCGCCGGAGGAGGCTCGCCCCGCGACACGCTGTCGCTGCTGGACCAGCTCATCGCGGGCTCGGACGCCCCGGCCGGCTCGGAGACCGTCACCGTCGGCTACGCGCGCGCGGTGGCGCTGCTCGGGTACACCCACGGGGCCCTCCTCGACGAGATCGTCGATGCGCTGGCGGCGGGCGACGCCGCGACCGCCTTCCCCGCCATCGACCGCGTCGTGCAGACCGGCCAGGACCCGCGGCGCTTCGTCGACGACCTGCTGGAGCGCCTGCGCGATCTCATCGTGATCGCCGCCGTCGGCTCCGGTGCCTCCGCCGTCCTCCGCGGCATCGCGGAGGACGAGCTCGACCGGATGCGCCGGCAGGCCGAGTCGTTCGGCGCCGCGCGCCTCTCGCGTACCGCCGACGTGGTCAGCGCGGCACTGGACGACATGTCCGGAGCCACATCGCCGCGGCTCCACCTCGAGCTCATGGTCGCTCGTGTCCTCGCCGCCGCACCCGGAGGCTCGGCGGCGTCCGGCACCGCCGCGTCGGGCGCGCTGCACCCGCCGGCCACCACGCACCCGCCGGTGGTCCCGCCGGCGACCGCGACGCCGTCTCCGACCGTCGCATCCGACACGGGGAGGACGCCCGCTCCGGCGGCGCCCTCGACGCCCGCGGCGTCGGCTCCATCTGCTCCGACCGCCCCTGCAGACGCGCCCGAGCCTGCGCCCGCTCCGGAGCCCGAGCGCACCCCGGAGCCCGAGATCACTCCCGAGTCCGGCCACGCTCCGGAGCCCCAGCCCGCTCCGACCCCGTCCCCGCAGTCGTCCTCCGCGCCGTCCGCTCCCGTCACGTTCGAGCGCGTCCGCGACGCCTGGCCGGCCGTGCTGAAGCGTCTGGAAGGCATCAGCCGCACGTCCTGGCTGCTCGCGACCGCCGTGCAGCCCCTCGCCTACGACGGTGATTCCGAGGTGCTGACCCTCGGGTTCACGAGCCAGCATGACGTCGCGAAGTTCAAGGGGACCACGCCGGGATCCGGCCCCTCCGACCACCTCCGCACAGCCATCGAGCAGGAGGTCGGGGTACGTGTCAAGTACCTCCCGGCACCGATGCCACCCGGCGGTGCGCCGCGGCAGCCGGCCTCGTCCGGATCCACCGCGCCGGCCGACGCCGCTCCCGCATCGGAGCCTGCGTCAGCACGGCCCTCCCGCCCGCAGACGCGCGCCGCCACCGCTCCCGTGACGGAGTGGGCGGTCGCCTCCATCCCGACCGCTGACGCCGCGACACCGGCCGCCGCCCCCGCGGCGCCCCTCGCCGTCGACGACGAGCCGGAGGAGGTCGAGGCCGCCTCCGCCGCCCCGACCCCGCCGGCCGACGGCAGGGTCGACCGCGACGAGCCGCCGCTGCCGGGCGAAGACGACGCTCCCGCGTTCGACGAGGAGCCGCCGTACGATCCGGCCTACGAGCCCCCGGCTCCGTACGACCGCCCTCCCTCCCCGCGGACGACACCGACGGCGGCCCCGCAGGCTGCCGCGCGCACGGCCCCCGCGGCTGCTCCGCCGGTCGTCATCGAGCGCACCCCCGCCGCGGGCGGCGTGCAGCGCTACGGTGAGGCCGTGATCCGCCAGGTGCTCGGCGCGACGTTCCTTCGCGAAGAGCCCTACGAGCCCCCCACGAGGTTCTCCTGATGTACGACGGCATCGTCCAAGAGCTGATCGACGAGTTCGGCCGCCTTCCCGGTATCGGCCCGAAGTCGGCGCAGCGCATCGCGTTCCATATCCTGCAGACGCCGACGTTCGACGTCGCCCGTCTCGCGGAGCTGCTGACCGAGATCCGCATCCGCGTCCGGTTCTGCGAGATCTGCGGCAACGTCGCGGAGCAGGAGCGGTGCGCGATCTGCCGCGACCCCCGCCGCAACCAGGCGCTGATCTGCGTGGTCGAGGACGCGAAGGACGTCGCGGCGATCGAGCGCACACGGGAGTTCCGCGGCCTGTACCACGTGCTCGGCGGCGCGATCAGCCCCATCGCGGGCATCGGGCCGGACGACCTCCGGATCGCCCAGCTCATGACGCGACTCGCCGACGGCACCGTGCAGGAGGTCATCATCGCCACGAACCCCAACCTGGAGGGGGAGGCGACGGCGAGCTATCTGAGCCGGCTCCTCACGACGATGCAGATCACGGTCTCACGGCTCGCCTCGGGCCTCCCGGTCGGCGGCGACCTCGAGTACGCGGACGAGGTGACGCTGGGCCGGGCCTTCGAGGGCCGGCGCGTGCTGTGACCCCGCAGTCCGGCTTCTCCCGCCGGGGCTGGCTGCTCTTCGGGGCCATGGCCCTGCTGTGGGGCGTGCCCTACCTCTTCATCAGCGTGGCGGTGGACTCGATCTCCCCGCCGGCGATCGTCGCCGGACGGACGCTGATCGCCGCGCTCCTCCTGCTGCCGTTCGCCCTGCGCAGCGGCGCCCTCCGTGCGGCGCTCCGGCACTGGCCGTGGGTGCTGGCGTTCGGGGCCGTGGAGATGGCCGGACCGTTCCTCCTCCTCGGACACGCCGAGATGACACTGCCCTCCGGCATGACCGGACTCCTCGTGGCCACGGTGCCGCTGTTCGCCGCCCTCATCGCGCTGGGCGGCGGCGACCGCGGCGTGCTGCGTCCCGCCCGCGGCATCGGTCTTCTGGTCGGCTTCATCGGTGTGGCCATCGTCGTGGCGGGTCCCGGGCTCTTCGGGGGAGAGGTGAGCCTGCTCGCGGCCGGGGAGGTGCTGCTCGTCGCGGTGCTCTACGCGATCGCGCCGTTCATCGTGGCGCGCAAGCTGAACGACGTCCCCTCACTCGGCACGATCACGCTGTCGCTGCTCATGATCGGCCTCTTCTACCTCCCGATCGGGCTGCTCACTCAGCATGAGGTGCCGACGCTCCCGTCGATCGGCGCCCTGCTCGCCCTCGCCGTGATCTGCACGGCGCTGGCCTTCCTGGCCTTCTTCGCGCTGATCCGCGAGGTCGGACCGGTCAGGGCGCCGCTGTTCACCTACGTGAACCCGGTCGTGGCGATCGTGCTCGGGGCGATCGTGCTCGCCGAGCCCCTCACCCCTGGTCTCCTCCTCGGATTCCCGCTGATCATCATCGGCTGCTGGTTCGCCGCCACCGGAGGCCGCCTGCGTCCGGTGACGCCCGTTCCGCCTGCGCCGGCCTGAGCCGTCACATGCGCGGGGCGGCATGCGCGCCGATCGTAGAATGACCGTGGGCGGATCCGCCCGACATCCCAGGGAGTGAACGTGGCCCTCATCGTGCAGAAGTACGGCGGCTCGTCCGTCGCCGACGCAGAGAGCATCAAGCGCGTCGCCAAGCGCATCGTCGACACCCGTCGCGCCGGTCACGACGTCGTCGTCGCCGTGAGCGCGATGGGCGACACGACCGATGAGCTGCTGGACCTCGCGAACGAGGTCGCGCCGATCCCTGCTCCGCGCGAGCTCGACATGCTCCTCTCCAGCGGCGAGCGGATCTCGATGGCGCTGCTGGCGATGGCGATCCACTCCATGGGCTTCGAGGCGCGGTCGTTCACCGGCAGCCAGGCCGGCATGATCACCGACTCGCAGCACGGCGCGGCGCGCATCGTCGACGTCACGCCCGTCCGGCTCCGCGAGGCGCTCGACGAGGGCGCGATCGTGATCGTCGCGGGCTTCCAGGGCTTCAACCGCGACACCCGGGACATCACCACGCTCGGCCGCGGTGGCTCCGACACGACGGCCGTCGCGCTGGCGGCCGCACTGTCCGCCGATGTCTGCGAGATCTACAGCGACGTCGACGGCATCTTCACGGCCGACCCGCGGGTGATCCCGAAGGCGCAGAAGCTCGACCACGTCTCCAGCGAGGAGATGCTGGAGCTCGCCGCCAACGGCGCCAAGGTCCTCTACATCCGTGCCGTGGAGTACGCCCGCCGGCACGGCGTCCTCATCCACGCCCGGTCGACGTTCTCGTCGGCCGAGGGCACATACGTTCTGGGCGAGGGCATGAAGAACCCTCGCGAAGCCGAGGGAGCAGTCATGGAAGAACCGATCGTCGCCGGCGTCGCCACCGACTTCAGCCAGGCCAAGATCACCGTCGCCGGGGTGCCGGACGTCCCTGGCAAGGCCGCCGAGATCTTCAAGATCGTCGCGAAGTCCGGCGCCAACGTCGACATGATCGTCCAGAACGTGTCGGCGACGGGACGCACCGACATCTCCTTCACGGTTCCCAAGGCCGACGCCGCTGCCGCGCTCAAGGCCCTCGCCGGCGAGCAGACCGAGGTCGGCTTCCAGAACCTCATCCACGACGACCAGATCGGCAAGCTGTCCGTGGTCGGCGCGGGGATGCGCACGCACTCCGGCGTCTCGGCGACCCTGTTCGAGGCCCTGTCCGCCGGCGGCATCAACATCGAGATGATCTCCACCTCGGAGATCCGCATCTCGGTCGTGCTCCGCGACACCGACCTCACCGAGGCCGCCCGCACGGTGCACACCGCCTACGGCCTCGACGGCGACGCGGAGGCCACGGTTCACGCCGGCACCGGTCGCTGACCCCCTCACGAGCTCCCTCTTCTCCCGCCACCGCAGGCTTTCGCGCCTGTTCAGGCCGTGCTGCCCACGCTCGCCTGCGCCCGCGCGCTCGCCTGTTTCCGCGGGTCTGCCTGTTCTCGCGCGCTCGCGCCACCGCAGGCTTTCGCGCCGACGCAGGCTCTGTCGCCCACGCTCGCCTGCGCCCGCGTGTCAGCGTGCTCTCGCGAGCGGCGTACGGAGGAGAGCCGAGGGGAGCGTGGCGCGATAGACTCGCGGAAACCCTGACACCGGCGCCAGGCGCAGCCTCAGCATCCCGACGCCGCGCCCGAAGCCTCGTACGCCGTACCGCACGAAGCCAAGGAACATCATGACCCGCATCTCCGAATCAGGACTCTCCGTCGCCATCGTCGGCGCCACCGGCCAGGTGGGCACCGTGATGCGCGAGATTCTCGCGGAGCGTTCGTTCCCGATCCGCGAGCTGCGGCTGTTCTCGTCGGCGCGTTCCGCCGGCACGGCGATCGAGTTCGGCGGGCAGACGGTGATCGTGGAAGACGTCGAGGCGGCCGACCCGTCGGGCATCGACATCGCCCTGTTCTCCGCCGGTGCCACCGCCAGCCGGGCATACGCGCCGCGCTTCGCCGAGGCCGGCGCCGTGGTCGTCGACAACTCCAGCGCCTGGCGCATGGACCCCGAGGTCCCGCTCGTCGTCAGCGAGGTCAACCCGCACGCGATCGACGACCGCCCCAAGGGCATCATCGCCAACCCGAACTGCACCACGATGGCCGCGATGCCGGTGCTGAAGGTCCTCGACGCCGAGGCAGGCCTCGAGCGCCTGATCGTGTCGACCTACCAGGCGGTGTCCGGCTCCGGACTCGCCGGCGCGCAGGAGCTGCTCGGCCAGGTCGAGGGCGTGCTCGCGCAGGGCGACACCCTCCGCCTGGTCCACGACGGCTCCGCGGTCGACTTCCCCGAGCCCGAGAAGTACGTCGCCCCGATCGCCTTCGACGTGATCCCGCTCGCGGGCAACCTCGTGGACGACGGGGACAACGAGACCGACGAGGAGAAGAAGCTCCGCAACGAGAGCCGGAAGATCCTCGAGCTGCCCGGCCTCCGCGTCGCCGGCACGTGCGTCCGGGTGCCGGTGTTCACGGGCCACTCGCTGTCGATCCACGCCGAGTTCTCCCGCGATCTGACGCCCGACCGCGCCAGGGAAGTGCTGAGCGCGGCGCCCGGTGTCGTGCTCGACGAGGTGCCGACCCCGCTGCAGGCCGCGGGCAAGGACCCGAGCTTCGTGGGCCGCATCCGCGCCGACCAGTCGGCTCCGGAGGGCAAGGGCCTCGTGCTCTTCATCAGCAACGACAACCTCCGCAAGGGGGCGGCGCTGAACGCGGTGCAGATCGCCGAGGTGCTCGCGGAGCGTCTCGCCCCGGTCTCCTGACGGCCGCATGGTCTGCGGTGTCCTGCCCGCGAACTAGACTGTTCGAGTGACTGAAAACGTCGATGTCGTCCTGATCGGCGGTGGCATCATGAGCGCCACCCTGGGTACCCTGCTGCACGAGCTGCAGCCGGACTGGAAGATCGTCGCCTTCGAGCGGCTGTCGGACGTGGCGCAGGAGAGCTCGAATCCCTGGAACAACGCCGGGACCGGGCACGCCGCGCTGTGCGAGCTGAACTACATGCCGCAGCAGGGTGACGCGCCGCTCGACCCCGCCAAGGCGATCTCGATCAACGAGCAGTTCCAGCAGAGCCGCCAGTTCTGGTCCTCCCTCGTCGAGAAGGGCGTGCTGGACGAGCCGTCGACCTTCATCAACGCGACGCCGCACATGACGTTCGTGCGCGGCGAGAAGGACGTGGCGTACCTCAAGAAGCGTTACGAGGTGCTCAAGGAGCAGCCGCTGTTCGCGGGCATCGAGTACAGCGAGGACTCCCGCGTCATCAACCAGTGGGCGCCGCTGCTCATGCAGAAGCGCCGCAAGGGTGAGCCGTTCGCGGCCACCCGGGTGCCCGCCGGCACGGACGTCGACTTCGGTGCGCTCACGCACCAGCTCTTCGGCCACCTCCGCGACTCGGGCGTCTCGGTCCGCACGAACCACGAGGTCAAGTCGCTCACGCGTCAGAAGGACGGCACCTGGCTCATCAAGTACCGCACGACGATCGGCCGCACTCCGAACGAGATCAAGGCGAAGTTCGTGTTCGTCGGCGCGGGCGGGTGGGCGCTCAAGCTCCTGCAGAATTCCGGCATCCCCGAGATCAAGGGCTACGGCGTCTTCCCGATCGGTGGACAGTTCCTCAAGACGACCAACCCGAAGATCGTCGCGCAGCACAAGGCCAAGGTCTACTCGCAGGCCTCGGTCGGCGCCCCGCCGATGTCGGTCCCACACCTCGACACGCGTGTCGTCGACGGCGAGGCCTCGCTCATGTTCGGCCCGTTCGCGACGTTCAGCCCCAAGTTCCTCAAGAACGGGTCGATGCTCGACATCGTCACGCAGGTCCGTCCGCACAACCTCTGGCCGATGCTGCGGGTGGCTTTCGCGAACCCCGACCTCATCACGTACCTCATCAGCGAGCTGATGAAGAATCACCGCAAGAAGGTCGACAGCCTCCGCACCTTCATGCCCACCGCGAAGGACGAGGACTGGACGCTCATCGACGCCGGTCAGCGCGCCCAGGTCATGAAGAAGGACCCGAAGAAGGGCGGCGTGCTCCAGTTCGGAACCGAGGTCGTCGCGGCCGGTGACGGCTCGATCGCGGGCCTCCTCGGTGCGTCGCCCGGCGCCTCCACGGCCGTGCCGATCATGCTCGACCTGCTGAAGAAGTGCTTCCCCGGCGAGTACCCGGGCTGGGAGTCGCAGCTGCGCGAACTCATCCCCACCTTCGGCCGGAAGCTCAACGGTGACGCGGAGCTCGCGGAGGAGTCCACCACCGCCACTGCCGCCGTCCTCGGCATCAACGCCTGACCCGGGACCGTGGCGAAGCTCTACTTCCGCTACGGCGCGATGAACTCGGGCAAGTCGACCGCCCTCCTGCAGGCTGCCTACAACTATGAGGAGCGCGGCCAGCACGTGCTGCTCGCCAAGCCCGCGATCGACACCAAGGGTGCGGGGGAGATCGAGAGCCGCCTCGGGGTCACGCGTCCGGTCGACGTCCTCATCGGACCGGAAGACGACGCCCGCGCGCTCTTCGCGATCCATCGGGAGCGCATGCGTCGGTCGACGGAGGAGGAGCTCATCCCGACGGGGCCCGTCGACGTGGCCTGCCTGCTCGTCGACGAGGCGCAGTTCCTGACGCCGACCCAGATCGACGACCTCTTCCGGATCGCGGTGGAGGACGGCATCCCGGTGATGGCCTACGGGATCCGCAACGACTTCCGCACGCACGCCTTCCCCGGATCAGCCCGGCTCCTCGCCATCGCGCACTCGCTCGAGGAACTGAAGACGATCTGTCGCTGCGGGCGCAAGGCGGTGTTCAACGGCCGGGTGGTCGGCGGCCGGTTCGTGTTCGACGGCGACCAGGTCGCGATCGACGAGGGCGCCGACGGTTCTTCCTCGCCCGAACTCACGACCTACGAGTCGCTGTGCGGCACCTGCTACCTGGAGGAGTCCGGCGGCCGTCTCGGCTGATCCCACCTCCGACCCACCCCCTTCCGGTCGACCCACCCCTCTGCGCGCGTACGCAAGCGGCCGGGACGCACGAAAAGGGGTGGGTCGGCGGTGCAGCGGTCCCGCATTGCGTGGTCTGACCACACGCGCTAACCTGTGGTCTGACCACAGGAGGCGGGATGACCGAGCAGCCGGCGCGTGCATGGCGACTCGTGCTCGAGCACATCGAGCGTGATCTGCTCGACGGTCGCCTCGGCCCGGGCGACCGGCTGCCGTCCGAGCGCGACCTCGCCAGCGACCTCGGCGTCGGGCGATCGAGCGTGCGGGAGGCCTTCCGGGTGCTCGAGGTGCTCGGGCTCATCCGCACCGCGACCGGCTCCGGCCCCCAGTCGGGCGCCATCGTCATCGCCACCCCCACCGGCGGCATGTCCGCGTTCCTGCGCCTCCAGGTGGCCGCGCAGGGTTTCCCGCTCGACGACGTGGTCCGCACGCGTCTCGTGCTGGAGGACGCGGTCGTCGAGGCCATGGCCGCCGCCTCAAACCGCGACACCTCCCGGGCACACGAGCTGCTCACCGCGATGGATGACGGTGCCCTCACGCCGGCCGAGTTCCTGGCCCTCGATGCGCAGCTGCATCTCTCCCTCGCCGAGGGCAGCGGCAACACGGTCATCGCGGCGATGATGGCGGGGCTCCGTTCCTCCATCGAGTCCTACGTGCTCGCCGGGGCTGCGACCGTCGACGACTGGGATCGGATGGCCGCCCGCCTGCGCTCCGAGCACCGCGCTCTGGTCGCGGCGATCGACGACGGCGACGCCGACACCGCCCGCCGTCTCGTCCGCACCCATATCACCGGCTACTACACCGCCGCGGGTCTCACCCGTGCCATCACACCGCAGAACTGAGAGGCAGAACATGGTCCAGCGCCAGCTCCCCAACCCCGCCGAGCTGTTGGAGCTCATGAAGTTCAAGAAGCCGGAGCTCGACGGGCGCAAGCGGCGCCTCGACGCCGCGCTCACCATCGACGACCTGCGGAAGATCGCCAAGCGCCGCACGCCGAAGGCCGCCTTCGACTACACCGACGGTGCCGCCGAGGGCGAGCTGTCGCTGAGCAGAGCACGCCAGGCGTTCCAGGACGTCGAGTTCCACCCCGGGATCCTCAAGCCGGCCCCGGACGTCGACACGGCCGTCGACATCCTCGGTGGCCCCTCCGCGCTCCCGTTCGGCATCGCGCCGACCGGCTTCACCCGCCTCATGCAGACGGAGGGCGAGGTCGCGGGCGCCGGAGCCGCGGCCGCCGCGGGCATCCCGTTCACCCTGTCCACCCTCGGGACCACGTCGATCGAGGACGTCAAGGCGGCGACGATCCGGGAGCCGCAGGGGCCCGTGCCCGGTCGGAACTGGTTCCAGCTCTACGTGATGCGTGACCGCGAGATCTCCTACGAGCTCGCCCGTCGTGCCGCGTCCGCCGGCTTCGACACCCTGCAGTTCACCGTCGACACCCCGGTCGCCGGTGCCCGTCTCCGTGACAAGCGCAACGGCTTCAGCATCCCGCCGCAGCTCACGCTCGGCACGATCATCAACGCGATCCCGCGGCCGTGGTGGTGGTTCGACTTCCTGACCACCCCGAAGCTGGAGTTCGCGTCGCTGAGCACGACCGGCGGCACCGTGGGCGAGCTCCTCGACGCGGCGATGGATCCGACCATCAGCTACGACGACCTCGCCGTCATCCGCGACATCTGGCCCGGCAAGATCGTCATCAAGGGCGTGCAGAACGTCGAGGACTCCGTGCGCCTGCGCGATGCGGGCGTGGACGGCATCGTCCTGTCGAACCACGGCGGCCGTCAGCTCGACCGCGCGCCCATCCCGTTCCACCTCCTGCCCGAGGTCCGTCGTGCGGTCGGCGACGACTTCACGGTCATGATCGACACCGGGATCATGAACGGCGCCGACATCGTGGCGTCCGTCGCGCTGGGCGCCGACTTCACGCTGATCGGCCGCGCGTACCTCTACGGCCTGATGGCGGGCGGACGGCAGGGCGTCGACCGCACGATCGCCATCCTGCGCAGCGAGATCGAGCGCACGATGCGGCTGCTCGGCGTCGCGTCGCTCGCGGAGCTCGAGCCGGCCCACGTGACCCAGCTCACGCGCTTGGTGCCCGTCTCCCGCGCCGCCGGCATCGAGGTGCACTGACCCACCTGCACGGCCAGGTCACGCCTGCACGACGGACTCCGCCCTCCCGTCGTGCAGGCGTGCCGAAGTCGTGCGGGCGAGCGTGTCAGACCCGGGTGGAGAGGGTCGGCAGCAGCTCCTGCAGGCGGGCGGCCGTGTCCTCCCAGCCCTCGACGGCCACCGACGGCACTCCGAGCGCGAGGACGGGGTAGTCGTTGCCGCCCTCGTCGAGGCGGTCGCCGTAGAAGAGCATCGCGGTCAGGTCGATGCCGGTGTGGGTGGCGAGCTGCCGCATGCCGAACGCCTTGTCGATCCCCGCGCGGGTGATGTCGATCGAGGTCGAGCCGCCCGAACGCACCTCGAGGCCCGGGAGCCGTGCGGCCACGGCATCGCGGAGGGCTCCGCGCTTCGAGCCCGTCGGATCCCACGCGTGCTTCGCGTCGCGCGGCGCCTGCTGACCGAGCGCGGAGAACGTGATCTGCGAGCCGCGGTCTTCCAGGATCTCCCCCCAGGGCTCCGCCTCCCACAGTCCGAGGCGCTCCGCCTCCTCGCGCAGGGCGGTGAGGGCGGCGGTCTTCTCGTCGTCGCTCAGGTCATGCGCGTACACCGCGACGAAGTCGGTGCCGTCATGCCGCAGGTAGCGCGTGCCGCATGTCGGCAGCAGGTGCAGGCGGGCGAGCGCCTCCGGATCGGCATCCGCGAGCTGAGCGACGACCTGCGAGCGGAACTGCGCCTCGTTGCCGCCGGAGATGATCGCGACCTCCACCGACCGCAGCAGCTCACCCAGAAGCGCGGCGATCTGCGGGTCGATCGTGCCCTTGGACGGCGCGAGCGTGTCATCGAGGTCGAAGGCGACGAGAGAGGGCGATGTCATGATGCCTCCACTGTAGGTGTTCGCGGCCGGGAGGACGGTGTGGCGGCGAGCAGCGTGCAGAATATCGCGAGGACGACGCCGATGGTCGCGCCGGTGGAGTTGGCCACCACGTCGCTCACGGTCGCAGCGCGATGGGGGAGGGCGACATACTGCGCGGTCTCGATGGCGAGGGACAGCGCGGGGCCGACGAGCAGCGACAGCGGCCACGTACGACGGGGGACGAGCAGGAAGGCGAGGACGCCGACGGGGATGAAGACGGCGATGTTCGCCAGCACCTCGAGGCGCGTGAAGTCCAGGCTCGTCCAGCCGAGCCGCTGGACAGCGCGAAGCAGGAGATCGAGCAGATTGGGCATCGTCTGCTCCACGCGGGCAGGCGTGAGGGTGAGGAGGGCCACCCCGATGAGGAAGGGGAGTCCGAGGGCGACGGCCCACAGGCGCGTCGAACGTCGCGGCGGTGGCAGGAGCCTCCCCATGCGTTCCCCTCTCGCACGACATCCCGATACAGAGAAGGCCGCCCCTGCGGGCGGCCTTCTCGTGTCACTGGTCGGGGTGACAGGATTTGAACCTGCGACCTCTTCGTCCCGAACGAAGCGCGCTACCAAGCTGCGCCACACCCCGTTTTGCAACCCTCCGAGTCTACAGCGAAATGCCTCCAGCACCGAATCGAGCCCTCCCACCCGCGTGGCGGATCCGTCTCGCGGGTCAGGCGCGCGGGGTCAGGGTGAGCAGTGTCGCCTCGGGGCGGCACGCGAAGCGGACCGGCGCGTAGATCGAGTGTCCGCAGCCGGCGCTGACGTTCAGGGGTACGGAACGGTCGCCGTGCGTCCAGGTGCTGAGCCCCTTGGCCTGCTTCAGTGGGATGTCGCAGTTGGCCACGATGGCCCCGAAGCCGGGGAGGCAGACCTGCCCGCCGTGCGTGTGCCCGCCGAGGATGGCGTCCGCGCCGAGGTCGACGAAACCGTTGAGCACGCGCTGATACGGCGCGTGCGTGACTCCGAGCACCGGCGTCGCATCCGTTCGGGGGCCCAGCGCCTCGAGGGCCGCAGGCAGCACGTCCAGCCGCTCCCAGTCGCGGTGGGCGTCGTCGACGCCGAACAGGTCGACGGCGGCGCCCCGCACCGTGAGGCGCGTCGCCGTGTTGTTCAGGTCGGCCCAGCCGAGCTCGTCCGTGAAGTAGTGGTCCATCGCTGCCGTGTCGAGCAGCGTGGGCTCGCGGTGCTTCTGCGACGGTCCGGAGAAGTACCGCAGCGGATTCCGGGGGGAGGGGCCGTTGACGTCATTGGAGCCGTGCACGAACACCCCGGGAATACCGGCGAAGGGAGCGAACGCCCGGCGGATGCCCTGCAAGCCCTCTTCGTGCCCGAGGTTGTCGCCCGTGTTGACGATGAGGTCGGGCTTCAGGTCGGCCAGGGACGCGAGCCAGTCCTGCTTCCGGTGCTGCCAGGGCGCCATGTGCGCATCGGAGAGATGCAGGATGCGCAGCGGCGCCGCGCCCGTCGGAAGCGCCTCTGCCGAGACCTCCCGCACCGTGAACAGATACCGCTCGATGCCGATACCCCAGATCGCCGCGGCCACACCGACGGCCCCCACCGCGCCGAGCGCGATGAGGGCCGGGTGCGCCGCGCGGGACGCGCCTACTTGCACGACACTCGGATCGGCGTGGCCTTCGTGGCCGCGGAGTTCGCAGCGGGGGTCGTCGCGGTCACGGTCGCCCCTTCCGCGTTGCAGGATCCTTCTCGCTCGACCGTCGTGAAGCCGGCGGCGACGAGGGCGGCGTTCGCCTCGGTCGGACTCTGCCCCGTCACGTCGGGGACGGTCGCGCCCTTGCCGTTGCTGGGCGAGATCGTGATCGTGGCTCCGGCAGCCGCCTGACCGGACGGGTTCTGCTCGACGACGATGTTCGTCGCCTTGTCGCTGTCCACGGGGGCGCCCACGGAGACATCGAAACCGGCGCGCTCGAGGGTCGCGGTCGCCTCCTCGACGGTCTGCCCGACGACATCCGGCACGTCGACCCGGATCTGTCGGATGAGGTTGCCGTCCGGCTCCGGGAACTGGTCGCCGCCGTACGCCTGGTTCGCGGCATGCTGCGCGGCCCTCGCGAGGGGGTACCGCACCTCGTTGAGCAGGTGACTGCCGGTCCAGACGTTGAACACGTTGTCGTGGTTGCCGTTCGAGCGGCCGGCCCAGACCGCGGTCGCGACCTTGGTGCTGGACTCGATCATCATGGTCGACCACAGGTCGTGTGTCCCGGTCTTGCCGATCAGCGGGGTGCCGTCGAACGGGTTGGCTCGCGCGCCGGTGCCGCCGCCGGCCATGACGCCCTGCAGTGCATAGGCCGCGGTCGCCGCGACCTCCTTCGAGAGCACGCCCTCGGTGCAGGACGCCTTGGGAAGCGGACGCTCCTTGCCCTCGGCGTCGATCACCTTGTCGATGGCGCGGGGCGTGCAGTACGTGCCGCCGCTGGCGACCGTCGCGTAGGCGTTGGCCATCGCGATGGGGGAGATGTTCTTCGGGCCGAGGACGTCGTAGGGGACGTTCTCCTCCGTGACCTTCTCGCCGCTGGCCAGGGTGACGCCCATCTTGTCGGCGACCTTGTTGATGTCGCAGACGTCGAGCTTGGAGGCCATCGCGAAGTACCCGCTGTTGAGCGACTGCGCGGTGAACGTCATCGGCGTCCCCGGATAGCCGCGGCTGCGGCCGAAGTTGCCGATCTTCGCGGTGTCCGTCGACTGCGGGCTGCCGCAGACCGGGATCTGCAGATTGGTCTGCACGGTTCCGTTCAGGTTCTCCCGCACGGAGTGGCCCTTCTCGAGCCAGTCGATGAGCGTGAAGAGCTTGTAGGTCGACCCGACCTGGAAGCCGCCGGATTTGCCGTACTTCTGGTCACCGGCGAAGACGAGCGACGAGTACTGCTGGTCGGTGGTCGGGGTCTCCGAGAACTTCGTGTTCTGCGTGATGGAGAGGATGCGGCCCGTGCCGACCTCGATCGATACGCCGGCAGCGCCGAAGTACTTGTTGTCGAAGTTCGCGGGGACGACGTTGGCCATCTCCTCGGCCGCCGGGTCCTGCACGCGGAAGTCCAGCGTGGTGTAGATCTTCAGGCCACCGCGGCGCAGGAGGTCACGGCGCTCCTGGATGTCCGCACCGAACGCCTCGTCGTTCTCGACGATCGACTTCACGTACTGGCAGAAGTACGCGTTGCGGCCGGCGGCCGCGCACCCCTGGGTGGGGACCTTGATGGCGGGCTCGATCGCCGCGGCCTTCGCCTCGTCATGCTGGGCCTGGGTGATCTTGCCGTCCGTGAGCATGCGGCCGAGCACGTAGTCGCGGCGATCCTTGGCGTCCTTGTAGCCGTCCTCAGCGGAGTTGTGCGCGACGCCGTCGTCGGTCGTGTACGTTCCGCCGGGCTTGTCGATGCGGTACGTGTTCGGGTTCTGCACGATGCCGGCGAGCGTCGCCGCCTGGCCGACGGTGAGCTTCGCCGCCGACGTCGAGAAGTAGTAGCGCGCGGCGGCCTCGATCCCGTAGACCGTGCCGCCGAAGTTCGCGATGTTGAGGTACCCGAGGAGGATGTCGTTCTTCGAGTAGTCCTTCTCGATCTGGATGGCGTAGCGCATCTCCTGGAGCTTGCGCTCGATGCCGTCCACACCAGAGGCGTTGGTGGCGTCCTGCCAGCACTGCTGCAGCTCGTCCGCATACGTCTCGGAAGCCGTGTTGACGTTCTGCTCGCACTGCTGGATGCGGACGTTCTTCACGAACTGCTGGCTGATCGTCGAGGCGCCGCGGCTGGAGGTGCCCCGCACGTTGTCGACGAGGGCCTTCACGGTCGCGCCGAGGTTGACGCCGCCGTGGGTGTAGAAGTTCTTGTCCTCACTGGAGAGGATCGCGTCGTAGAGGACCGGTGCGACCTGCTCGTAGGTGACCGGCACGCGGTTCTGCTCGTAGAACGACGCCAGCACGACCGGCTTGCCCTCGGGGTTGGTCGCGTAGATCGTCGACTGCTCCATCGGGGTGTCGACCTTGAGCACCTCGGGCAGCTCATCGAAGATCGTCAGTGCCGTGGAGCCGGCGACGCCGGTCATCGCGAGGACGGGGGTGACGCTGGCGGTGACCAGCAGACCGGCGATGGCGCTCAGTCCGACGAGCCCGACGAGACCGCCGAGCACGCCCTTCACCGTGCGGTTCTTTTGGGGCATACGCTTGATCGTAGGGGAGTTCCCTGAATACCGGCTTTGACGAGCGCGGCCCGGTCTGCCCTGGACGCGCCCTGATCGACAGGAGTGCCATGACCACGTGGGAGTACCTCACCACGCCGCTGCTGATCCACAACACCGCGGCCATCCTCAACAACTGGGGCAAGCAGGGCTGGGAGCTCGTCCAAGTGGTGCAGGGCCCCGAAGGCGGTCTGGTCGCCTACTTCAAGCGCCCCGTGACGACGGACGGCTCGGCCAACGCCGGTCTCGCCGCTGCCGCCGAGGCCTCGCGCCAGTTCGAGGGAGGCCAGGCATGAGCGTCGCCGCCCGTCTCTCCGAGCTCGGCATCGAGCTGCCCGCCGTCGCCGCTCCGGTCGCCGCCTACGTGCCGGCGGTCGTGCACGGCGGACTCGTCTACACGTCGGGCCAGCTCCCGTTCGTCGACGGCGCCCTCCCCGCGACCGGCAAGGTCGGCGCGGAGGTCTCCGCAGAGGACGCGAAGGCGTACGCCAGGACGTGCGCCCTGAACGCGCTCGCCGCGGCCGCCGATGTCGCGGGCGGTGTGGATCGGATCGCCGGTGTGGTCCGCGTCGGCGGCTTCGTCGGCTCTGCGGAGGGCTTCACCGGACAGCCTGCCGTCATCAACGGCGCGAGCGAGGTGCTCGGCGAGATCTTCGGCGAGGAGGGACGGCACGCTCGCGCTGCTGTCGGCGTCGCGGAGCTCCCGCTCGGCAGCCCCGTCGAGGTCGAGGTCACGTTCCGCCTCGCGTAGTCCCCGCGCCCGGCCCGCCGAGACCCCGCGCAAACGTCGAGACCCCCTGCTGCAGACATCTGCAGCAGGGGGTCTCGACGTGAACCCGGGGTCTCGCGTTACTTGACCTGGGCGGAGATGATGCTCATCACGGCGGTGTCGGCGAGCGTCGTGGTGTCACCGACCTCGCGGCCCTCGGCGACGTCGCGCAGCAGGCGTCGCATGATCTTCCCGGAGCGGGTCTTCGGCAGCTCGCCCACGATGTACACGTCGCGGGGACGCGCGATCGCGCCGATCTGCTCGCCCACCCAGAGCCGCAGCTGCTGCGCGAGTCCGGCCGGGTCGTGGGCGGAGAGGTAGCTCTCCTTGATGATGACGAACGCCACGACCGCCTGACCGGTGGTCTCGTCCGATGCGCCGACGACAGCGGCCTCGGCGGTGGCCTCGTGTGCCACGAGGGAGGACTCGATCTCCGCGGTCGACAACCGGTGGCCGGAGACGTTCATCACGTCGTCGACCCGGCCGAGCAGCCAGAGGTCGCCGTCCTCGTCGAGGCGGGCGCCGTCGCCGGCGAAGTAGTAGCCCTTGTCCTCGAACTTCTCCCAGTACGTCTCGCGGAAGCGCTCGGGGTCGCCCCAGATGCCGCGCAGCATGCTCGGCCAGGGCTCCGTGACCACGAGGAGACCGCCGTTGCCGTTACCGACCTCGACGCCCTGCTCGTCCACCACGTCGATCGAGATGCCCGGCAGCGGCACCTGCGCGGAGCCCGGCTTCGTGGCGGTCACGCCGGGGAGGGCGGACACCATGATCGCGCCGGTCTCGGTCTGCCACCAGGTGTCGACGATGGGGGCAGTGCCGGCGCCGATGACCTCGCGGTACCACATCCACGCCTCGGGGTTGATGGGCTCTCCGACCGAGCCGAGCAGACGCAGCGACGACAGGTCGAACTTCTGCGGGACGCTCCGGCCGATCTTCATGAAGGAGCGGATCGCGGTCGGGGCCGTGTAGAAGATCGAGACCCTGTACTTCTCGATGAGCTCCCACCAGCGGCCCGGGTGCGGGGTGTCCGGGGTGCCTTCGTACAGCACCTGGGTCGCGCCGTTGGCGAGGGGTCCGTAGGTGACGTAGCTGTGTCCGGTGATCCAGCCGATGTCGGCGGTGCACCAGTAGACGTCGGTCTCCGGCTTCAGGTCGAAGACGTTCTTGTGCGAGTACGCCGCCTGGGTGAGGTAGCCGCCGGAGGTGTGCAGAATGCCCTTCGGCTTCCCCGTCGTGCCCGAGGTGTAGAGGATGAAGAGCGGGTTCTCGGACGGGAAGGCCTGGGCGGTGTGGTCGGCCGAGGCCGCGGGAACGACGTCGTGCCACCACAGGTCGCGACCGTCCGTCCACTCCACGTCGTTCTCGCCGCGCTTGACCACGAGCACGTGCTCGACGGTCTGCTGCTCGCCCTCGCCGCGGTCGGCCAGGGCCTGGTCGACCGCAGGCTTCAGCGCCGAGACGCGGCCCTTGCGGTAGCCGCCGTCCGCGGTGATGACGAGCTTGGCGCCGGCGTCGTCGATCCGGGAGCGCAGGCTGTCCGCGCTGAAGCCGCCGAAGACGACCGAGTGGATCGCGCCGACGCGGGCCACGGCGAGCATCGCGGCGATCGCCTCCGGGATCATCGGCAGGTAGATCGCGACCCGGTTGCCCTGACCGATGCCGAGCCCCTCGAGCACGTTCGCGACGCGCTTGACCTCATCGGTCAGCTCGGCGTAGGTGATGCGACGGCTGTCCCCGGGCTCGCCCTCCCAGTACAGCGCGACGCGGTCGCCGTTGCCGGCCTCGACGTGACGGTCGAGGCAGTTGTACGCGACGTTGAGCTCGCCGTCGTCGAACCACTTGGCGAAGGGCGGGTTGCTCCAATCGAGGACCTGCGTGAAGGGCTTGTGCCAGTGCACGAGCTCGCGTGACTGGTCGGCCCAGAAGCCCTCGCGGTCCGCGGCTGCGCGCTCGTAGAGCTCCTGCGAGGCGACGGATTGGGCGGCGAACTCCTCCGACGGCGCGAAGCGCCGGGTCTCGTCGAGAAGGTGATCGATCTGACTGCTCATCGGCAGGCGCTCCTTTGCGGCGTTCGGGTCATGCAGGCATGGCCGCAGGGGGGAGTGCGACCAGGTCAGGGCGAATCTATCCCCGCCCCTGACCGCCGAATACTGCCGAAAGTCGGTACTCGGATGGGTTTTGTCAGGACGGTCGCCTTGCGTACACTCGACGACAGCCGAAATCTCATTCCGGCCCTGGCGCGCCCGATTCCCCCGATCGAGAGCCGCCGTGGGCGGCATCTCATTCCCCCCGTGAGGTGCCGCCCTTTCTCATGGGAGCGCTCTCTCTGGTTCGATGCCCTCCGCCCGCTCCTCCACTGCGGGTCGGTCCGTGGGGTTGTGCACATGCTCTGTGAGCGCCCACGCACGTCCGCTGGCTGAGGTCCGCAGGCCGCCTAGCGTCGCCGTATGCCCGATCGATTCGTCATCCACCCGCGGCCCTCAGGGCCCACGGATCCGGTGCGCGCCCCGCAGGAGGCGCTCCGGAACGAGCCGGCGTTCGCTCCGCTCGCCGCCTTCCTCGACGAGGACGTCACGGACCTGTTCGTGAACGGCGCGGACACGCTGTTCGTGGACCGGGGAAGCGGCGCGGAGCGCGTGCCGTCCTGGCGCGCCACGGAGCGCGAAGTCCGTGACCTCGCCGTCGCCCTCGTGGCCCTCGGCGGCCGCCATCTCGATGACCAGACGCCGTGCGTCGATGTGCGGCTCGGTTCCGGGGTGCGCGTGCATACCGCATTGGCCCCTATCGCTGCGCAGGGCACCGCCATCTCTATCCGGGTTCCTCGCGTACACGTGGCTGACCTCGACGCCCTGGCGGAACGCGGTGCCTTCGACGCCCGGCAGCAGCGATGGCTCGGCGGACTCGTGCGCGACCGGGCGAACCTCCTCCTCACCGGGGGGACCGGAACCGGAAAGACGACGCTGCTGTCGGCGCTCCTTTCCGCCGCCCCACCCGGTGAGCGGATCGTCACCATCGAAGACGTGGCGGAGCTCAGACCCCGGCATCCGCACCACGTGGCGCTGGAGGCGCGTCAGGCCAACCTGGAAGGAGCGGGTGGGATCGATCTCGCGCGGCTGGTGCGGGAGTCCCTGCGGATGCGACCGGATCGGCTCGTGGTGGGAGAGTGCCGGGGCGAGGAGGTACGAGAACTCCTCACTGCTCTCAACACCGGACACGACGGCGGGGCCGGCACACTGCACGCGAGCGGCCTGGCCGACGTGCCGGCGCGGCTGGAGGCGCTGGGAGCGCTCGCCGGTATGGACGTGGTGGCCCTCGGGCGTCAGGCGGTGAGCGCGTTCACCATGGTGCTCCATCTCGAGCGGGCGCCGGGCGGGACGCGGCGACTCGCGAAGGCCGGCCGGCTCGTGATGGCGGCGGATCGTCTCGCGATCGAGGAGGTGCAGCCGTGGTGAGGCTCGTCGCGCACGCACCGTCGGCGGAGCAGGGATCCGACGTCGCCGATTCCGTGCAGACGCTCGCGGTGCTGCTCCAGGCCGGCGCGGTCCCGCTCGTCGCCTGGCGTCATCTGGCGAGCACCGGAGACCCGGTGGCCGTGGCGGTGCTGGCACGAACGGAAAAGGGTGTGTCGTTGGTCTCCGCGATCGAGGAGCAGGGCGGGATGTGGACGGAGTTGGCGGCGGCGTGGGAGATCGCCACCACCGTCGGGGCCCCACTGGCCGATGTGCTGCGCTCGATCGCCGAGGCTCTGCGCGACGCCGCATCCGCGGCTGACGACGTGCGGGTCGCGCTCGCCGAGCCTGCGGGCACGGCGCGCCTGCTGCTCTGGATGCCGTTGGTCGGTCTGCTGCTCGGCGTCGCGCTGGGATTCGACGCCTGGGGCGTCATCGTCGGGAACCCTCTGGGGGCCGCCTGCGTCGTCACCGGTCTGGTGTTCGTCGTCCTCGCCCGGCTCTGGACGCAGGCTCTGCTGCGCCGCGCGCGGCCGCAGCCGGGGACCCCGGGGATGGCTGCGGAGCTCGTGGGGGTGGCGTTGGCGGGAGGCGCACCGATCGACCGCGCTGTCGAACTGGTGGCAGAGACGAGGGTGGTCGATGCGGCCGGACGCGACCGTGTGCAAGAGGTGCTCGATCTCTCCCGTGCGGCCGGCGTCCCCGCCGTCGAGCTCCTCCGCGCGACCGCGGCGCAGGACCGGCACCGGGCACGGATCCACGGTCGTCTTCGCGCTGCTCGGCTCTCCACGCGCCTGCTGCTTCCGCTCGGCGTCTGCACACTGCCGGCGTTCCTCCTGCTCGGCGTGGCACCGCTGCTGCTCAGCGTGTTCGCCGCCACACCGCTGCCGACCTGACGACCCCCTCCACACCGATGAAGAAAGAGGTACCAAAGATGAATGACACCCTTCCCACCCTGAACCGACGCCGCGCCCTCGCTCTCTTCGGGGACGACACCGGCGCGGCGACCGCCGAGTACGCCATCACCACGATGGCCGCTGTCGCGTTCGCGGGACTGCTGGTGGCCATCATGCGCTCGGATGAGGTGCGGGGCATCCTCACGGGGCTTGTCCGCCGCGCCCTGACCGTGTCGTGACGGCCCCTCGCGAGCGACCGCGCGGCGGGAGCGAACGAGGCGCCGTCGCGGCGGAGCTCGCCATGGCGCTGCCCGCCGTCGTGCTGGTGCTGCTGCTCGGGGCCGGGGCTCTCGCGGCCGCGTCCCGGCAGGTGGCGCTCCAGGATGCGGCAGCGGACGCAGCCCGCCTGCTCGGACGGGGCGAGGACACGGCGACGGCTGCGCGCATCGTGCACGCGGCGGTCCCCGGCGCCGGGGCCTCGTTCGCCTCCACCGGGGACCTGGTGTGCGCCACGGTGACCCTCCGGGTCTCGGTCGGCGCCGTCATCAGCTTCCCCTTGCGCGCCTCGAGCTGCGCACTCGATGGGGGCCGTTGATGGCGGGCTCGGCGCTCGCGGCCGCCCTCCTCGTCGTGAGCGCGACCTTGTCCGTCGGGCTCGCGGCGGTGGGCGGTGCGGCGGTCACGGCACAGCGCGCGGCGGGGGCGGCCGACGCCGCCGCACTCGCCGCGGCCGATGCCGCCAGCGGTGCCGTGGCGACGGCGGATGAGCCGTGCGCGCTCGCGGCGAGGGTCGCCGCGGCAGGCGGGGCGGCGTTGACGAGCTGTTCGCTGGAAGGGTATGTGGCGACCGTGTCTGTGGAGGCGGCGTACGCTGGACTCGCCGCCGTCTCCCGAGCCCGCGCCGGGCCACCCGAGGAATCATGACGGCGGCCTTACCCCTCGCCCGCTGTGAACGACCCCGAATAGCGGTGTGTATGGTGTGCTTCGAAGAAAGGACGCCCCTTGGCTGAAGGCAAGAAGCTCGTCATCGTCGAGTCCCCGACGAAGATGCGGTCTATTCAGGGATACCTCGGCGACGGTTACGAGGTGCTCAGCTCCGTCGGCCACATCCGCGATCTCGCCGACAAGAAGGACATCCCGGCCGAGGACAAGAAGGCGTACGGCAAGTACTCCATCGACATCGACAACGGCTTCGACCCCTACTACGTGGTGTCGGACCGCAAGACCAAGACGGTCGCCGAACTCAAGCGCGCGCTCAAGCACGCCGACGAGGTCCTGCTCGCCACTGATGAGGACCGCGAGGGCGAGGCGATCGCCTGGCACCTACTGGAGACGCTGAAGCCGAAGGTGCCGGTCAAGCGCATGGTGTTCCACGAGATCACCAAGGACGCGATCCAGGCCGCGGTCGGCAACACCCGCGAGCTCGACCATGCCCTCGTCGACGCGCAGGAGACCCGGCGCATCCTCGACCGCCTCTACGGGTGGGACGTCTCGCCCGTGCTCTGGTACAAGGTCAAGACGGGGATCTCCGCCGGTCGGGTGCAGTCCGCCGCGACGCGCCTCATCGTCGACCGTGAGCGCGAGCGCATGGCCTTCGTGTCCGCGGAGTACTGGGACGTGGACGCCGACGCCGCGGCGACCGGCACCTCCTTCCGCATCCGCCTCGTGCGCGTGGACGGCGGACAGCTCGCCCGGGGGTCCGACTTCGACGACACCGGGAAGCTCAAGAAGGCGGTCGTCGTCCTCGACGAGGCCAAGGCGGCTGCCCTGGCGCGAGCCGTCGACGCCGCGGGGGCGGGAACCGTCACCAAGGTCGAGGCCAAGCCCGGCACCCGCAGCCCGTATGCACCGTTCACGACCTCCACGATGCAGCAGGAGGCGGGGCGCAAGCTCTCGATGAGTGCGAAGCAGGCGATGAGCGTCGCCCAGCGCCTCTACGAGAAGGGGTACATCACCTATATGCGTACCGACTCCACGGCGCTGAGCACCCAGGCGGTGCAGGCGGCGCGGAGCCAGGCAGTGGCTCTCTACGGCGACAGCGCGGTGCCCCTGAAGCCGCGCGTGTACAAGTCGAAGAGCAAGAACGCCCAGGAGGCGCACGAGGCGATCCGTCCCTCGGGGGAGAACTTCCGCACGCCGTCCTCGCTGTCCGGCGAGCTCGACCGCGAGGAGCAGCGGCTCTACGACCTCATCTGGAAGCGCACCGTCGCCAGCCAGATGTCGGACGCGAAGTACGAGACGACGACCGTCACCATCGCGGTCGAGGCGGACGGCCAGACCGCCGAGTTCACTGCCTCGGGCACCGTCTACACCTTCAAGGGCTTCCTGGAGGCGTACGAAGAGGGGCGTGACGAGAAGCGCAGCGACGCGGACGCCGCCGAGAACCAGTCCCTGCCCGCGGTCTCCGTCGGGGATGAGCTGGCCGTGTCCGCCGCGGAGGCGAAGGGGCACCGCACCACGCCGAAGCCGCGCTACACCGAGGCCTCGCTGGTGAAGGTGCTCGAGGAGAAGGGCATCGGCCGTCCGTCGACCTTCGCCACGATCCCGGAGACCATCCTCGACCGCGGGTACGCGGTCAAGCGCGGACAGGCCCTCGTGCCGACATGGCTCGCGTTCAGCGTGGTGCGCCTGCTCGAGGAGCACTTCGCCGAGCTCGTCGACTACGACTTCACCGCCGCGCTGGAGGACGATCTCGACACCATCGCACGCGGCGAGCAGAACCGCGTGGAGTGGCTCAAGTCGTTCTACTTCGGCTCCGACTCGCACGTGGGGCTCCGACAGGTCGTCGACAATCTCGGGGAGATCGATGCCCGCGCGCTGAACTCGACGCGGATCACCGACACTGCGACGCTGCGCTTCGGCAAGTACGGCCCCTACCTCGAGGTGGCGGACCCGAAGGATCCGGAGGCCAAGCCGCGCATCGTCAACGTCCCCGAAGACCTCGCTCCCGACGAGCTCACGGCGGAGAAGGCCCAGGAGCTCATCGATGCGCCGGTCGCCGGCGACCGCGTCCTCGGCGTGAACCCGGAGAACGGCAAGGTCGTCGTCGTCAAGGACGGCCGCTTCGGTCCCTACGTGCAGGAGAACGATCCGGTCTCCGACGATGCCGCCGTCGACGAGGCCACCGGTGAGGTCGTCGACCTTCGACAGGCTCAGGCACCCAGCGCGAAGGGGAAGCGCGGCGCGAAGAAGGAAGCGGCGCCCAAGCCCCGCACCGCCTCGCTGTTCCGCTCGATGTCGGTGGACACGATCGACCTCGACACCGCGCTGCAGCTGCTGAGCCTGCCCCGCGTCGTCGGCGTCGACCCGGAGACGGGTGACGAGATCACCGCGCAGAACGGGCGCTTCGGTCCGTATCTGAAGAAGGGCGCCGATTCCCGGTCGCTGGAGAGCGAGTCGCAGATCTTCGACGTGACTCTGGAGCAGGCACTGGAGATCTACCAGCAGCCCAAGTACGGCGCCCGCCGGGCGTCGAGCGCGCTGGCCGAGTTCGACGCCGACCCGGTGAGCGGCAAGCCCATCCGTGTGCGCGACGGCCGGTTCGGGCCGTACGTCACCGACGGTGAGACGAACGTCACGATCCCGCGCGGACAGACCCCGGACGACATCACGTTCGAGATCGCCGTGCAGATGCTCGCGGACAAGCGCGCCAAGGGTCCGGCGCCCAAGCGCGGAGCGGCCAAGAAGGCTCCCGCGAAGAAGGCTCCGGCCAAGAAGGCCCCTGCCAAGAAGGCTCCGGCGAAGACGGCCGCCTCCACCGCGAAGAAGTCCACGGCGAAGACGTCGACCACCTCCGCGGCCCGTTCCGCGGCGGCCAAGAAGGCGGCGGCGACCCGGGCGGCGAATGCGGCGGCGAAGGCAGCACAGAAGGCGGACTCGTGACCGCAGGCTCCGGCCTCTGGATCACGCTGGAGGGCGGGGACGGCTCCGGGAAGACCACCCAGTCGAACCTCCTGGCCACCTGGCTGGAGCAGAGCGGTCAGACGGTCGTGCGCACCCGGGAGCCGGGAGGTTCCGAGGTCGGGCAGCTCATCCGCGACATCGTGCTCCACCACCGCGGCGACATCGCCCCGCGTGCGGAGGCGCTGCTCTACGCCGCCGATCGCGCACACCACGTCGCCACGGTCGTCCGACCCGCACTCGCTCGCGGTGAGATCGTGCTGCAGGACCGCTACCTCGACTCCTCGGTGGCCTACCAGGGCGCCGGACGTGTTCTGGACGCCACGGAGATCCGCGACCTGTCGCTCTGGGCCGCCGAAGGGGCTCTTCCGGATCTCACCGTCCTGCTGGACCTCGATCCGGCCACCGCGCGCATGCGCCTCGATTCGGCCGACAAGCCGTTCGACCGGCTGGAGGCCGAGAAGGAGGCCTTCCACTCCCGCGTGCGCGAGGCCTACCTCGACCTGGCCCGCGCGGAGCCTGGGCGGTTCCTCGTGATCGATGCCGCGGACGCACCCGAGCGCATCGCCGACCGCATCCGCGCCCGGGTCTCCGCCCTCATCGACTGATCCTCCCCGGAGACATCGTCATCCGGACGGACGCGGAGTCGCCGGGTGGTGGGAGCGTCGGCGGTGCCGATTAGGCTGAGTGCATGCCCTCGACCCTCGCCCCGCCTTTTCCGTGGGCAGACGTCTGGGGGCAGGAAGCCGCCGTCGAGACGCTGCGCTCCGCCTCATCCGATCCGGCCGCACTCTCGCACGCCTGGCTGATCACCGGCCCTCCGGGGTCCGGACGGTCGACCCTCGCCTATGCCTTCGCCGCCGCGCTCATCGCCGAGGGGCCCGACGACGAGGCCACGATGCGCCAGGTCCTCGCCGGGACGCACCCCGATGTGACCGCATTGCGCACCGACAAGGTGATCATCACCATCGCCGAGGCGCGCGCCCTCGTCGAACGCTCCTACTTCGCCCCGTCCGCCGGTCGCTACCGGGTCATCGTGGTGGAAGACGCCGATCGGATGGTGGAGCGCACCTCCAACGTGCTGCTCAAGGCACTGGAGGAGCCGCCGGAGCAGACCGTCTGGATCCTGTGCGCGCCGAGTGAGGCCGATCTCCTCCCCACGATCCGGTCGCGCGTGCGGTCGCTCCGCCTCCGCGAGCCCGACGTGGCGGACGTGTCCCGCCTCATCAGCCTCCGCACGGGTGTGGACGAGGCGGTCGCCGAGCAGGCCGCCCGACACGCGCAGCGGCACATCGGCATGGCTCAGCGTCTGGCCACCGACGATGCCGCGCGGCGCCGCCGCGACGAGACGCTCCGTGCTGTGATGGGGGTGCGCGGGGTCAACGACGCCGTCGAGGTCGCCGGACGCATCATCCAAGCGGCGACGGAAGACGCCAAGGCCCTCACCGCCGAGCGGGACGCGGCCGAACGCGCCGCCCTGCTGCGCACCGTCGGGGTCGCCGAGGGTCAGGCGGTGCCTCCGGCGCTGCGCGCTCAGGTGTCGGCACTGGAGGACGATCAGAAGAAGCGGGCCACGCGGAGTCTGCGGGACGGCATCGACCGCGTCCTCACCGACCTCCAGTCGCTCTTCCGCGACGTCGTGATGCTGCAGTACGGTCGCGGAGACGACCTCATCAACCGCGAGCTGCATGCCGAACTTGCCGGGCTCGCGTCCGCATGGAGCGTGGAGCGCACGCTCGTCGTGCTCGACCACCTGGCCGAGACCCGTGAGGCGCTGGAGCGCAACGTCGCCCCGCTGCTCGCGCTCGAGAGTTTGCTCGTGACCGTCACGAGCGGGAGGAAACCGTGAAGACTCGATCCCTGCCCCGCCTCCGTCGCTCCGCGGCGCTCATCGCCGGTCTTGCCGCCGCCTCGGTCGCGCTCTCCGGGTGCCTCTACGCCATGATCCCGGAGCAGTCCTCGAAGCCGGCCGTGGAGAAGACCCCGGACACCGAGGGCGTCGCCGAAGAACTCCTGCCCTACTACTCCCAGGAGCTGGACTGGACCGAGTGCGGCCAGGGCTTCGACTGCACCACCGTCACCGCCCCGCTCGACTGGGAGGACCCGAGCGTGGGAGAGATCGAGCTCGCCGTGGTGCGGCACCGCGCCGAGGGCGAGGCTGTCGGCTCGCTGCTCACGAACCCCGGAGGACCCGGTTCCAGCGGCGTCGACCTCATCCAGGGCAGCTTGGACTATGCGGTCGGCCCGGCGCTCATCGAGAACTACGACGTGATCGGCTTCGACCCCCGCGGTGTCGGGGCCTCCACCGCCGTCACCTGCTACGACGCGAAGGAGATGGACGACTACCTCTACGGTATCCCCGCCGCGCCGCGGGGCACCCCGGAGTGGGAGTCCGAGCTGCTCGACTCCGCTCGCGCCTTCGGAGAGGCGTGCGACGCGAACAGCCAGGGGATCCTGCCGTACATCACCACGGTCAACGCCGCCCGCGACATGGACGTCCTCCGCGCCGTCCTCGGCGACAAGGAGCTCAACTACCTCGGGTACTCGTACGGCACGTTCCTCGGCGCGACCTACGCCAAGCTCTACCCGGAGAAGGCCGGACGGCTCGTGCTCGACGGGGCGATCGACCCCTCCGTCCCCGGTCTCGACGTCGGCGCCACGCAGGCACTCGGCTTCGAGTCGGCACTGCGGGCCTACATGCAGAACTGCCTCGACTCCGGCTCCTGCCCCTTCAGCGGGACGGTCGACGAGGCGATGGCCGATCTCGGCGCCCTGCTCGCGAGCGCGGACCGCACGCCGTTGAAGAACGGCGACGGCCGGCTCATGGGCGCCGACGCCCTGATGACGGCGATCATCGCGGCGCTGTACTCGGAGGACAGCTGGGAGATCCTGACCCAGGCCCTGGACGAGGCGCTGCAGGGCGACCCGTCGACGGCCTTCCGCCTCGCCGACTTCTACAACGGTCGGGAGAACGGCACCTACATCGACAACTCGACCGAGGCCTTCCGTGCGTACAACTGCATGGACTACCCGGTCGAGGACGACCCTGCGGCCGAGGCGGCCACCGAGAAGAAGATCGCGGAGGGGGCGCCGACCATCGCTCCGTACTGGTCGGGACCCGACCCGTGCGAGGTGTGGCCGTATCCGCCCACCGGCACCCGCGAGAAGATCACCGCGGAAGGCGCGGGTCCCATCGTCGTCGTCGGCACCACCAACGATCCCGCGACCCCGTACGAGTGGTCGGAGTCGCTCGCCGACCAGCTCTCCGAGGGCGTCCTCATCACCCGTGTGGGCGAGGGGCACACCGGCTACAACAAGGGCAACGTCTGCGTGGATGACGCGGTGGAGGCCTTCCTGCTCGAAGACGTGGTGCCGGAGGACGGCCTGCGCTGCGAGTGAGCGCGCCTCGATTCGCGAGCGAGCGCGAGACAGGGTAATATCGGTGATCGCGCCGCTCACGCGTCGCACGCCGCTTTAGCTCAGTCGGCAGAGCATTTCACTCGTAATGAAAAGGTCGTCAGTTCGATTCTGACAAGCGGCTCAGGAAAACCCCCGGAACCCTCGTGGTCCCGGGGGTTTCCTCGTCTCCGGGCCCGGCCGTGGGGCGTACGCTCGGAGCATGAGCAGAGCGCTTCTCATCGTCGACGTGCAGAACGACTTCACCGAGGGCGGCGCCCTGGCCGTCCAGGGTGGTGACGCGGTGGCCGCCGCGATATCCGCCCACCTCGCGTCGCACGCCGCCGACTATGAGGTCATCGTGGCCTCCCGGGACTGGCACGACGCGGACGGCGACAACGGCGGGCACTTCTCCTCCACCCCCGACTACACCGACTCCTGGCCCGTGCACTGCGTCGCCGGCACCGCGGGGGCGGACTACGATCCGCTGCTGGTGACGGACGGCGTCACCCACCACGTGCGAAAGGGTCAGGGGCGCCCGGCGTACTCGATGTTCGAGGGCGTGTCCGACGACGGCGCGACGGTCGCCGCGGTCCTCAGCGCCGCGGGGGTCGTCACGGCGGACGTCGTCGGCATCGCCACAGACCACTGTGTCCGCGCCTCGGGACTCGACGCGATTGCCCACGGCGTCCACGTCCGCATCCTCACGGACCTGATCGCCGGAGTCGCCCCCGAATCGAGCGCCGCGGCCCTCGCCGAACTCGCGCATGCCGGTGCCGAACTCCTCGAGAGCGCGGAGGCGTGAGTCGCAGCGTCCTCCTCCTCCGCGCGGTCAACGTCAGCGGACGCAGCAGCGTACCCATGGCCCGGCTGCGGGAAGTCCTCGACGCCGAGACCGACCTGCAGGACGTCTCCACCTACATCGCCAGCGGCAACATCGTCTGCGCGACCCCGCGAGACCCGGCGGCGTCCTGCGCGACGGTGCGCGCGCTGATCGCAGCCGAGTTCGGTGTCGACACCCCGGTCATCCACCGCACGCACGCCGAGCTCGCCGACTCCGAGGCGGCCCAACCCTTCCCGGAGGGGGATCTGAAGCTGGTGCACGCGATGTTCCTCGAGGGTGCTCCGGCGGCCGGCGCCCTCGACGCCCTGCAGGGACGTCTCGTGCCGGGAGAGCGTCTCGCCCTGGTCGGGCACGATCTGTGGATCGACTACGCCGCCGGGGGAGTGCACACGACCAGACTCACGAAGGCGGTGCTCGACCGTGCGCTCGGGACTGCCGGGACGGCCCGTAACCTGCGCACCGTGCGGAAGCTCATCGCCCTGACGGCATGACCACCGCGCGGCTCAGCGCGGCCGGTGGCACCTGAGCGTGCGCGGCCAGGTCGACCCGGCGGGAATCGCAGCCGACGCAACGGACGTAGACGACGACGCCCTCGCTGGTGGGATGGCGCGACTCCACGAGCCAGGCGTGCTCATGGGTGTCGGCGGGGGAGGCGAGCCGGGGGATCGGAAGGGTGTCGGAGGAGGTCATGGGACCAGCGTGATGTAATGGTCTTATGCATCTCAACCCTTACGGCGAGTATGCGGTGCTCCTTGCCGCCTCCCTCGCGAATGACTGGCCGGAGGACCGCGCGGGGATCGAGGAGCGCACGCTCGCGCTGGGGATGACGCAGACGTTTCCCCCGGCACCCGATGACCACGCGGAGGTGCGCGCCGTGATCGACGACTGGCTGGCCATCGTCGACGAACCGGACGCCGATGCGCGGGCCGCTCTGCTCAACGATCAGCTCGCCGCCGCTGGGGCCTATCCGCGGCTCACCAACCACGATGACGAGGGGTGGCATCTGCACTATCGCGACGACGTGCGCTCCTTGCCCTTCGTGCTGCGCGCGATCATCAACCTCGGCACCGCGCTGCACCTCGTGACGAGGGGGATGAACCGCCTCGGACGCTGCGACGCTCCGCCGTGCACGAACGTCGTCGCGGATGTGACGCGCAACGGCCGCCAGCGGTTCTGCTCCGTGAGGTGCGCGAACCGGGCGGCCGTGCGGCGCCATCGGGCGCGCGTCGGCTGAGCATCAGGCGGTCTGCCCCGCGTGCTTGCCCTCGCCGATCTCCTCGACGAGCTTGGCGTTGAACGCCGGGAGGTCGTCGGGGGTGCGGCTCGACACGAGACCCTCGTCGACCACGACCTCCTCGTCCACCCAGCTCGCGCCGGCGTTGCGGAGGTCGGTCTTCAGGCTGGGGTAGCTCGTGATCGTCCGACCGTCGACGACACCGGCCTCGATGAGGATCCAGGCGCCGTGGCAGATCACGCCGACGGGCTTGTGCTGCTCGAAGAACGCACGGGCCAGGTCGATGGAGGCCTGATCCATGCGGAGGTGGTCGGCGTTCACCACGCCGCCCGGCAGCACGAGCGCGTCGAACTGGTCGGCGGAGGCGTCGGCGGCCTTCAGGTCGACAGCCTGCTCATGTCCGTTCTTGCCGGTGATCGCGGCACCGTCCGGCGCGATGAGAGTGGCGCTCGCGCCCTCCGTCGTCACCGCCTCCCAGGGGCTCGTGAGCTCGCTGTCCTCGAAGCCGTCCGTCGCCAGGAATGCCACGCGGTTTCCGGTGAGAGTCATGGTCCGTCCTTTCGGTGGGAAGTCGCCCTGTTCCGGGGACTCCTCGACCCTCTCGCAGGGCTCCGGGCGTCGCCAGGGGGTGGCCAGCCGGAGACGACGGTGATACAGAGCGGCCGCGCTGGAGGGAAGGGCATCGGCGACTCGATACGATCCAGACATGCGCCTCCGTCCCGCTCTCCTCCTCCTGCCGGTGCTGGTCGTCCTCGCCGGCTGCACGCCGGCCCCGGAACCGACGCCGACCGCGACCTCCAGCGACACGGCGACGCCGTCGTCCTCGCCCGCCCCCACGCCGACCCCGACGCCCGCGGAGACGTCGTCGCCGCCGGCCGCCGGTGCCTTCACGAAGGGGCAGCTCGTCTCCCTCTGCACCGACAAGATCCGCACGATCTCGCCGAACGCCACGTTCTTCGCCGACATGGCGACCACCGAGTGGCTGGAACAGTCGGCGGTGTGGTTCGTGGCCGTCCCGGAGACGATCGACGGTCAGGACAACGTCGCCGTCTGCGGCATCGGGGGGAGCCCTGACGCTCCCGACTTCGTGATGCACGGCGAGACGCTGCCGGACGGCGTCGCCGGGATCCGCGACGACCTGCTCGCCGGGAACGCCGGCGGCGACGACTGAGGATGCGGTGGGCCCCGTGGGGCTCGAACCCACGACCCGCGGATTAAAAGTCCGATGCTCTGCCAACTGAGCTAGAGGCCCGTGCTCCCAGTCTAGGGGGCGCACGACGAGGGGCCGTCGGCGCCACAGCCGCCGACGGCCCCTTCACCTGCCCCGTGTCCCTCCTGACAACAGGGGAGGCCGTGTGCCGGTCGGGTCACCGGCACCGTCCCTGGCTTACTCAGCCGGGGGCATCAGGACCGAGTCGATGAGGTACACGGTCGCGTTCGCGGTCTGCACGCCGCCGCAGATGACGTTGGCGTCGTTGACCATCCACTCGTCACCGCTGCCGGTCACCTCGAGGTCGGCGCCCTGGACGGTGGTGTGCATGCCCTCGATGTCGGACGGCTCGATCTGGCCGGGGACCACGTGGTACGTGAGGATCGAGGTCAGCAGGTCGCTGTCGGTCTTCAGGGTCTCGATCGTCGCGGCGTCGATCTTCGCGAAGGCGTCGTCGACCGGTGCGAACACGGTGAACTCGTCGCCGTTGAGCGTGTCGACGAGGTTCACGTCGGGGTTCAGCTCACCGCTGACGGCCGAGACGAGCGTCGTCAGCATCGGGTTGTTCGAGGCGGCGACCGCCACCGGGTCCTGGGACATGCCCTGGATCGAACCGGCGCCGTCCGGGACCTCTTCGGCGTACGCCGCGCAGCCGGGACCGACGAGGTTCGCGGCGGGGTCCATCTCCATCGGCGTCGACTCCGACGACTCCGGCGTCGTCGGCTCCGACGACTCCTCCGTGCTCGTCCCGCTGCCCATGGAACATGCCGAGAGCAGGAATGCGCTCGCCAGACCCAGGGTGACTGCTGCGGTGACCTTCTTCTTGGTGCTGAACATGTCGAGCTCCTTCGAAACTCCGGCCACGGCCTCTCCGTGGCGTCGAGGGCTGTTCGGAAGCCTCCGCGGATCGGATGGGAGGAATTTCGAGATTCTCCGAAATCGGATCCGATCCAATCCGTTGCGGGGGGTCGGCGCGAACAGCACCCGACAGAGACGAGGACCTCATGGACCTGATCATCATCGGCCTGCTCGGCGGGCTCATCACCGGCATCTCGCCGTGCATCCTGCCCGTGCTCCCGGTGATCTTCCTCACCGGCGGCGCCCAGTCGGCGTCGTACGAGGGGGAGGCGGTGCCGGCGAAACGCAGCCGCCCCTACTTCGTCATCGCGGGGCTCGTGCTCAGCTTCACGCTCGTGACGCTCGCCGGGTCGCTTCTCCTCGGACTGCTGAACCTGCCGCAGGACATCATCCGCTGGGTCGGCATCGCGGTGCTGGTCATCATCGGGGTGGGACTCATCGTGCCGCGGTTCCAGCACATCCTGGAGCGGCCGTTCCAGCGCTTCGGGCAGCGCGAGGTGAAGAACCGCGGTAACGGGTTCGGCGTCGGTCTCGCCCTCGGGGCGGTCTTCGTCCCGTGCGCGGGTCCTGTCCTCGCGGCGATCATCGTCGCGGGCTCCACCGGGCAGATCGGCGTCGGCACCGTGCTGCTCACCGTCTCCTTCGCGATCGGCGTCGCCGTGCCCCTGTTGGTCTTCGCGCTCGCCGGTCGCAGCGTCATCGAGCGCATCCGGGCCTTCCGCACGAAGGAACGGGCGCTCCGGATCGCCGCCGGGGTGGCGATGATCGCGCTCGCCGTGGGTCTCGTCTTCAACGTGCCGCAGGCGCTGCAGCGTCTGCTCCCGGACTACACCGCACCGCTGCAGGAGCAGATCGCCGACTCCGAGCAGGTGCAGGACGCCCTCGACCTCGGCGGCCTGGTCAACGAGGAGAACAAGGACCTCGACCAGTGCACGAACGGCGCGACCGAGCTCGAGTCCTGCGGAACGGCGCCGTCCATCAAGGGCATCCAGCAGTGGCTCAACACCCCGGACGGGGCAGCGATCGACCTGAAGGACCTGCGCGGGCAGGTGGTGCTCATCGACTTCTGGGCGTACTCCTGCATCAACTGCCAGCGCTCCATCCCGCACGTCGTGGCCTGGGATGAGACCTACCGTGATGCGGGGCTGCAGGTGATCGGCGTCCACTCGCCCGAGTACGCGTTCGAGAAGGACCCGGGGAACGTCGCCGCCGGCGCACGCGACTTCGGCATCGAGTACCCCGTCGCGCTCGACAACACGCTCTCCACCTGGACCAACTACCGCAATCGGTACTGGCCCGCGCACTACCTCATCGACGCGGAGGGCACCGTGCGCCACATCTCCTTCGGTGAGGGCAACTACGCCGCGACCGAGAAGATGATCAGGGAGCTGCTGCAGGACGCCGACCCCGACGTCGAGCTTCCCGCCGCCACGGATGTGAAGGACGAGACCCCCGAGGTGGGAGCCACGACCCGGGAGACCTTCCTCGGCTCCTCGAAGGACGTCAACTACGGCGGCGGCGACGAGTACCGTCGCGGCGACGACAGCTTCACCTTCCCCGACGACCAGCCGGACGACAGCTTCGCGCTGGACGGGGACTGGACCGTGGACACCCAGTACGTGACGCCGACGGCTGACGACGCGCGGATCCGGCTGCAGTATCGCGCGGCCGAGGTGCGCATGGTCGTCGCGGGGTCGGGTGAGGTCGTGGTCACGGACGCCGACGGGAACGAACAGACGATCCGGATCGACGGAACGCCGCGTTCGTACGGCCTGCTCGAGGAGGGCGACATCGAGAAGGGCACGTTCACGCTCGAGGTCCCCACCGGCGTCGAGGTGTATTCGTTCACATTCGGGTGACGTCTGCACGGGAAGAGGGAGGAGATACGGCATGCTTATGGAGATGGTCATCGATGGGATGGACGTCCCCGAGGACGGGGCGGCGCCGCAGGATGCTGTCGCCGACCTCCTCGTCCGCGTCGCCTCCGGTGATCAGGCTGCCTTCGCCGCGCTGTACGACTCCCTCTCCTCCCGTGTGTTCGGCCTCATCCTCCGCGTGCTCGTGAACCGCGCGCAGAGCGAGGAGGTGCTGCAGGAGGTGTTCCTCGAGATCTGGCAATCCGCTTCCCGGTTCGCTCCGAACAAGGGACAGGGACGAACCTGGGTGATGACGATCGCGCATCGCCGGGCCGTGGATCGGGTGCGGGCTTCGCAGTCGAGTGCGGACCGGGACGTGCGTGCGGGCTATCGAGACCTCGGCGTCGCGCACGACAGCGTGGCGGAACGGGTCGAACTGGGGATCGAGGGAGAGCGGGTCGTCGCAGCGCTGACGGGGCTTCCCGAGGCGCAGCGGGAGGCGCTCGTCCTCGCCTACTACGGCGGTTACAGTCAGAACGAGATCGCGGCGCTCGTGGGAGCACCGCTCGGCACGATCAAGACACGGATGAGAGACGGGCTGACCCGGCTCCGCACGGCGATGGGGGTGACGGCATGAACGAGAAGGACTTCGCAGAGCTCGCGGCAGGTGCCGCGCTCCACGCGCTGTCGGCGGACGACGAGCGTCGGTACCGACGCGCCCTCGCCGAGCATCCGGAGTGGGCGGCGCAGCACGACGCCGACGCCGAGGCTGCTGCTCTCCTCGCTGACGGCATGGCTCCGGTCGCTCCGCCCGCCGGCATCCGCGCGGCCCTGCTCGCCCAGATCGCCCAGACTCCGCAGGATGACGCCACGGACCCCGAGGCCGACCCGGAGGTCCCGGCGGCGGCGAGTTCGATTCCCGCCGATGAGACGGCGCCCCGCACGCCCCGACGCTGGACCCGGCTCGCGTTCGCGCTCGCCGCATGTCTCGCGCTCCTGGTGGGTGTCGGTATCGGTGCCGTCGCCCTCAACGATCAGCTGAACCGGCCGGAGAGCGTCGTCGCGCTGCAGGAGATCGAATCCGCGGGCGATGCGCAGAAGGCCACGGTGGAGCTCGACGACGGTGCGACGGCCACCGCGCACTGGTCGGGTTCGGTCGGCAAGGCCGTGCTGGTCACGGATGGGCTGCCCGAGGTCGCGGACGGGAAGACGTACGAGCTGTGGTTCGTGCGCGGGGAGGACCCGATCGCCGCCGGCGTGTTCGATGTCGACGGTGGGGAGGCCACCGCGCTCCTCGAGGGCGAGATGCAGGCCGGCGATGCCATCGCGGTGACGGTCGAGCAGGAGGGCGGATCGCCGTCCGGACTGCCCACGACCGACCCGGTGATCGTCATCCCGACGGCCTGAGAGGCCCCGGTCCGGCGTACCCTGGAGGGATGCCCGAGCAGCACCACCGTCCCGTGCGTCGACCGACGAGCGCCTTCGACAACATCGTCGGCGCCCATGACCCCGCCGAGGAGACGCGCGTCGCGCACGCCACCGCCTCCGCGCTGCTGACCCGCGTCCGCGAGGACGAGAGCGGGGCGAGCGTCGAACGGCTGATCGCCTTCACGAGCGAGCACGGCATCGACGAGATCGCGGAACTGTGGTCGAAGGCACCGTCGCGCACCCTCCCGGGGTCGCTGTGGCGACTGTACGTCCTCCAGCTCGCCATCCACGGCGATCCGCGCACGGCGGCCCTCCTCTACGACCGCGGGCGGGTCGAACTGCCGTCGGCCGATGCCGTGGTCGCCGGTGCACCGGTGCCGGCGAGCCCGGACGAGCTCGTGGCGCTCATCGACACGATCCTGCGCGGCGCCTTCCGCGGCGACTTCGCCGTGGCGCTGGAGCGCGCGGCGGCGTTCTGCCGCGTCCAGGCCTCCGGCGCGACGCACACCGCCGACGACTACGAGCCGACGGAGCCCGCCCGTGCCAGCGAGCTCACCACGCGGGCGCTGCGGCTGAGCAGCTATGCCCAGGACCTCGCGGCGTCGGCGGCTCTGTGGCGCACCGGAGCGCTGGCCTGACTTCGGCTCTGTCGGGACGGCATCCGGACAGAGAAAGACCGGGCCGCAAGAACGCCTCTCGGCGGAAGGCCGCTCGCAGCGGCGAAAATTGGAGCCCGGGGTTATGCGGCCCGGCCACTCCAGTGTAACGCGAGGACGCGGTGGGTATTCCCGGCGGCCTAGGCTCGTCACATGACCCGTCGCTTCGCCCTCATGATCGACCCCGTCGCCGCCGACGAGCAGCGTGACGACTACGCCGACACGTTCACGCAGGTGGACGCCGCGGCCCCCGCCCTCAGCGTCGGCGAGCTGAGCACGCAACGGGGCGACGGCGTGTTCGAGTCCATCGGCGTGATCGACGGACATGCGCAGGAGGTCGTCCCGCATCTGGAACGCCTTGCGCACTCGGCGCGACTCTGCGACCTCCCGGTGCCGAACCAGGAGCAGTGGCGTCAGGCGATCCAGCAGGCCGCAGCACAGCTCGGTACGGGGGAGTCGGTCATCAAGCTGATCCTCAGCCGGGGCGTCGAGCACGGGCCGACGCCGACCGCCTGGGTGACGGCGGCTCCGGCGGCGGACTTCGCGGCGGTGCGGCGGAACGGCGTCAAGGTCGTCACCCTGGACCGCGGATACGACCTCGGCGCCGCGGAACGCGCCCCCTGGCTGCTGCTCGGGGCCAAGACGCTGTCCTACGCCGTGAACATGGCGGCCCTGCGCGAGGCCAAGCGCCGCGGAGCCGACGACGCGATCTTCCTGTCGAGCGACGGCTTCGTGCTGGAGGCTCCGACAGCCTCCCTCATCCTGCGCGTCGGCGACCGGTTCACGACCCCGGCCCCGAACGGCGGCATCCTGCACGGGACCACGCAGCTCAGCGTCTACGACCACCTCCTCGCACGCGGCTTCGAAGTGGGGTACGACCGCATCCCCGCCGCCGATCTGACGCAGGCCGATGCCGCGTGGCTCGTGTCGAGTGTGCGTCTCGCGACCGCCATCACCGCGATCGACGGCACGCCGGTTCCCGTGGACACCGCCCTCACGGACGACCTCAACACCTACCTCCTCTCCCCGCGCGACTGAGGTCCTCCCGCTCCCCGGACACGAGTTCGGAGACGTCGGACGACACGCCGACACTCACCGCCCGATTCCGGCGTGTCCTCGATGATCTCCGAAGCTGTGCACGGCACAGGGCGGCAAGATGCTGGGCCGAGGTCAGGGGCGGCGACGCATGGTCTCGACGATGGCGCGCTCGACGAGGGGCCAGTCATGGAGGACCATCGCGTAGTCGAAGCGGAGCGTGGGGTGACCCCAGCCGGCAGCGGTCGCATCGCGGACCAGATCGCGGTGCCGGAGCGAGCTCTCCTCGTGGTTGGCGCGTCCGTCGGTCTCGATGATGAGCCAGCCGTCGATGAGGAGGTCCACCCGGCCCGTTCCGACCACGCCGACCTGCGTCCGCACGCGCCACCCATACCGCCGGATCCGCAGCCGCACCAGAGACTCCAGCCCGCTGTCGGCGTCGGCACGCGAGAACGCGATGAGGTCGCGTCCCTCGGCTCCGAGCCGGTCGCCGAGCCGGCGCAGCCCGACCTCGTCGATGAGTCCGAGCCGGCGGGCGGACTCCACAGCGACGAAGAACGCCTCCGGCCCTCGGCAGCCGTAGATCTGCCGGAGCACGAGGGGCACCCCCGGCTGCTCGAAGGCACTGCTCGACGTCGCAGCATCCCAGTGCGTCACGCACCGGCAGTCCTCGTGCGGATACTGGTGGCGGTCGTGGTGCATCCAAACGTGCAGGGCCGGCTCGTCGAGCACCCAGAGCCCGAGATGCCGCGCTGCGGACTCGCAGCCGAGGACCCCGCCGTGGGCGGCGGCGGTCACGACCTCCACGCAGGCGCGGTCCGTTGCGTAGACCCCGCGCCGCACCCGGAGGAGGGTGCCGCCGCGCACCCGACGCTCGATCTGCCGTCGTCCGTGTCGTGAGCGCAGCGCGGCATACGTCCACACCTGCGTCCCTCGCCCCGTGCACATCCCGCCATCATTCGCGCCGTCTCGGCCTCCCCGGCCGCGACTCGCCTCGGTAGCCCACCGCCTGTGGACGGTCCTCCCGACTCGCGATCTGTGCAGGAGTCACGACCCGGGCAGAGCTTCGGAGATCGAAGGAGACACGCCGTGGCCGGAGCCCGGGCGACGGCGTGTCGCGCGGCATCTCCGAAGTTGTGCCCGGGGACAGGCCCGGGGACGGGCCCGGGGACGGGCGGGGGACAGGTTCGGGCCCGGACGCGAGGCGTCCGGGCCCGAAGGTCGAAAGAGTGCGGGTCAGCCGAAGCGGCCGGAGACGTAGTCCTCGGTGGCCTGGACGGACGGGGTGGTGAAGATGCTCGTGGTGTCGTCGTACTCGATGAGCTTGCCGGGCTTCCCGGTGCCGGCGATGTTGAAGAACGCCGTCTTGTCGGAGACTCGGGACGCCTGCTGCATGTTGTGCGTGACGATCACGATCGTGAACTCGTTCTTCAGCTCGCCGATCAGCTCCTCGATCGCGTAGGTCGAGATGGGGTCGAGCGCCGAGCACGGCTCATCCATCAGCAGCACCTCGGGGGAGACGGCGATCGCGCGGGCGATGCACAGGCGCTGCTGCTGGCCGCCCGAGAGTCCGGAGCCGGGACGGTCGAGGCGGTCCTTGACCTCGTTCCACAGGTTCGCGCCGGTGAGGGACTTCTCGACGAGGTCGTCCTGCTCGCTCTTCGACATGCGCTTGTTGTTGAGCTTCACACCCGCGAGCACGTTCTCCTTGATCGACATCGTCGGGAACGGGTTCGGGCGCTGGAACACCATGCCGACCTGGCGACGCACGAGCACGGGGTCGACACCGGCACCGTAGAGGTCCTTGCCGTCCAGGAGCACTTCGCCCTCCACACGGGCGCCGGGGATGACCTCGTGCATGCGGTTGAGGGTGCGGAGGAAGGTGGACTTGCCGCAGCCGGACGGGCCGATGAAGGCCGTGACGCTGCGCGGCTGGATGTCGAGGGAGACGCCTTCGACCGCGAGGAAGTTGCCGTAGTAGACGTTGAGGTCGTTGACTTCGATGCTCTTGGACACGTGGATTCCTATTCTGAGTGGTCGGGCGCTCAGCGGCCGTTGACCTTCGGGGCGAACAGCTTCGCGATCAGGCGCGCGAGCAGGTTCAGCACCATGACGATGAGGATGAGGGTGAGGGCGGCGGCCCAGGCGCGCGCGACGGCGGCGTCCGGGCTCGTGCCCTGGTTCATGTACTGGTTGTAGGCGAACACCGGGAGGGTCATCATCTGGCCGTCGAAGATGTTCGTGTTCAGGCTCTGCGTGAAGCCGGCGGTGAGCAGCAGCGGGGCGGTCTCGCCGATCACGCGGGAGATGGCGAGCATCACCGAGGTCATGATGCCGGCGATCGAGGTGGGCAGCACGACCTTGAGGATCGTGAGCCACTTCGGCACGCCCAGGGCGTAGGAGGCCTCGCGCAGCTCGTTCGGAACGATCCGCAGCAGCTCCTCGCTGCCTCGCACCACCACCGGGGTCATCAGCACCGCGAGCGCGAGCGCGCCCATGAAGCCCATCGAGATGCCGGGGCGGATCAGGAGCGCGAACACCGCGTAGATGAACAGACCGGCGACGATCGAGGGGATGCCGGTCATCACGTCGACGAAGAACGTGATGGCCTTGGCGATCTTGCCGCGGCCGTACTCGACGAGGTAGATCGAGGTCATCAGGCCGACCGGCACCGAGATGATCGTGGCCGTGAGCGTGATGAGGACGGTGCCCCAGATCGCGTGCACGACGCCGCCGCCGTCGCCGACGACGTTGCGCATCGAGTAGGAGAAGAACTCGGCGTCGAAGCGCTCGATGCCGTTCGCCACCACGGTCCACAGCAGCGAGATCAGCGGCAGCAGGGCGATGAGGAAGGCCGTGGCGACGAGGGCCGTCATCAGGCGGTCCACGGCCTTCCGGCGGCTCTCCGCGATGGAGGAGATCACGGTGATGATCACCATGTAGAGCAGGATGCCGACGATGACGGTGCCCGCGATGTTGAAGTCGGCGAGCGGGGTGTCGGACCCGGCGGCGGCGACGCCGAAGACCGCGGCGGACACGACGAAGGAGACGCCGAGAAGGGCCCACGGCGCCCACTTCGGCAGACGGCCGGAGGTGAGGGCGGTGGTGCTCGCGGCGGGCGGAGCGCTGGTGAGGGCGGTCATGTCAGTTCGCTCCCGAGAACTCGGCGCGGCGGGCGACGATCCAGCGCGCCACCGCATTGACCGCGAAGGTCACGACGAAGAGGATGAGGCCGGTCGCGATCAGCGTGTTCACGCCGGTGCCGTGCGCCTCAGGGAAGGCGAGGGCGATGTTCGCGGGGATCGGCGTCGGGTTCGTGGCGGTCAGCACGAGGAAGCTGACCACCGCAGAGGGGGAGAGCACCATCGTCACGGCCATGGTCTCGCCGAGTGCGCGGCCGAGGGCCAGCATCGCGGCCGACACCATGCCGCCGCGGGCGAAGGGGAGGACGGCCATGCGGACCATCTCCCAGCGGGTGGAGCCGAGGGCGAGGGCCGCCTCCTCATGGAGCTTCGGGGTCTGCAGGAAGACCTCGCGGCAGATGGCGGTCATGATCGGGATGCACATCACGGCGAGCACGAGGGCGGCGGTGAGGATGGTCTTCCCGGTCGCGGAGACCTGACCGCCGAAGAACGGCACCCACGACGCGTTCTCGTTGAGCCAGACGTAGATCGGCTGCAGCATGGGCGCGAGCACGAGGCCGCCCCAGAGGCCGAAGACCACGGAGGGCACCGCGGCGAGCAGGTCGATGATGTAGCCGAGGAAGGCGGCGAGTCGGCGGTGCGCGTAGTGCGAGATGAAGAGGGCGATGCCGATCGCGATGGGCGCGGCGATCAGGAGGGCGATGAACGACGCCCAGAGCGTGCCGAAGACGAGGGGCCACACGTACACCCAGAACGACTCGCCCCGGAGGATGTGGTTGTCGGTGGTGTCGAGCTGGAAGGCCGGCAGGCTCTGGATGACGAGGAAGGCGGCGACGAGCGCCAGCACGACCAGGATGATGATGCCGGCCGCCAGCGCGGTGCCGGAGAAGACCCGGTCGCCGAGGCGCTGCTTGGCCTTGATCGGTGTGGGCGGCGCCGGTGTCGGTGCCGGTGCCGTTGTCGGCTCCTGCGCGGTCGTGCTCATGATCTCCCTGTTTCGGGCCGGGTGGAGATGGATCGGGTGCTGACCTGGCGGAGCCCCCGCGCCCGCTCGGGGACGCGGGGGCACCGTCGTCAGTGGATCGGCAGGATCAGCCGACCTGGATCAGGTCGATCGCGGCCTGGACCTGCTCGCGCAGGCCGTCCGAGATCGGGGCGCTGCCGGCGTTCTCCGCGGCGGCATCCTGGCCCTCGGCGCTCGCGACGTACGTGAAGTACTCCTTCACGAGCTCCGCGACGTTGCTGTCCTCGTACTGCTCGCAGCCGATGAGGTAGCTGACCAGGGCGATCGGGTAGGCGCCGTCCGCGGCAGCGGCCGGGTCGACGTCGAAGACGAGGTCACCCTCGCCACGGCCCTCGGCGAGCGGCGAGCCCTCGACGAGCTTCGCGGCGGCCTCGGCCGAGTAGGCGACGAAGTCCTCGCCGACGCCCACGGCGACCTGGCCGAGGCCGTCCGCCTGCGAGGCGTCGAGGAAGCCGATGGCGCCGTTGCCGGCGGTGAGAGCCTGCTTGACACCCGAGGTGCCCTGAGCAGCCTCGCCGCCCTGGATCGGCCACTCGTCCGAGACCTCGTAGGTCCAGACGTCGGGGGCCGTCGCGCTGAGGTACTTGGCGAAGGTCTCCTGCGTGCCGGAAGGGTCGGAGCGGTGCACCGGCGAGATGGCCAGGTCGGGCAGCTCGACGCCGTCGTTGAGGGCCGCGATGGCCTCGTCGTTCCAGTTGGTGATCGTGCCGGCGAAGATGCCCGCGATCGTGGCGGCGTCGAGGTTCAGCGTGTCGATGCCCTCGAGGTTGAAGGCGACCGCGACGGGGGAGATGTAGAGGGGGACCTCGACGATGTCGTCGGTGGTGCAGGCGCCGAAGCCGCCGGCGGCGATCTCCTCGTCGTTGAACGCGCGGTCGGAGCCGATGAAGTTGCTGCCGCCCTCGAGGAAGTTCTCGCGGCCGGTGCCGGAGCCGGTGGGCTCGTAGTTGACCGTCACGTCGGGGTTGGCCGTCTGGAATGCGGCGACCCAGGCCTCCTGGGCTGCGGTCTGCGAGGACGCGCCGGTCGCGTCGATCGTGCCGGAGAGCGTGGACTCCGAGGGCTCTTCGCTGGAGCCGCCGGTTCCGCCTTCGTTCGCGGCACAGCCGGCGAGGGCGAGAGCGGCGACGGCGCCGATGGCGCCGATTCGTGCGATTCGGGAGATCTTCACTGTGGATCCTTCGATCTTGGAGGGGTGGGGCCCGGTGCAGGGCACACAGTGACGCTAGGGGCGACGGTTAACGAGACTCTCCCGCGCAGGTGAACGGCAGGTGAACGGCCAGCGACTCTCTGGGGCCGATCCCCGTCGTTGTGCGGGTCCCAGGGGCGCCTCCTCCGTTCGAATCGCCCACTGTGCGCCATCCCCGGCCCGGATGCAGCCACGTGAGCGACTCGAACGAGGGAGGGGTCAGACCTTCGGCGCGTGGGTCTCGATCGAGATGATGCCGGAGCCGGGGTTCGTCGCCGAGACATGCGCCACGGAGAACGCGCCGGTCTCCAGATCGGCGGCGCTGCTGACGTAGGAGCCGTGCACGGTGCCGGTCGCGAGGGCGATCTCCGAGAGGAGCGCGGGGAGCACGGGGCCGTGACTGCAGAGCACCGCGGGCTTGCCGGCACGGATGCGGCGACCGACGACGGAGCGGAGGTCGGCGACGCCGTCCTCCCATGCGTCCTGGCTGATCTTCTCGGTGAGGACCGGCTTGCGGTCCAGGGCCTTGGCGAGCGGGGTGACGGTCTGCACGCAGCGCACCGCGTCGCTGGTGACGATCTTGCGCACGCCGAAAGCGCGGAGCGGTCCGACGATGGCCTTGGCCTGCCGCTTCCCGCGGTCGGTGAGCGGCCGGGCCGCGTCCGCCTTGTCCCACTCCGACCGGGGCAGGGCCTTCGCGTGCCGGAGGGCGATCACCGGGAAGGTCCGCAGCACGCCGTCGTCCACCAGCGCCGCGAACGCATCGAGGATCTCGAGGTCCACCGGGTAGCTCAGCGCGGCACGCGCCTTCTTCACGCTGACCCACTCGAGGGCGGCGATCTCGCGGTTCGGCACGAACGTCGAGGCGCGGATCGCGGCATCCGTGGCCTCGGCCGCCCAGTAGTGGACGACCTTCTGCTTGCGGGACGCGAGGTGATAGCGGCTGATCCCGACGGGGACGCCGAGGGCCACCCGGATGCCGGTCTCCTCGTGCACCTCGCGCACGGCGGTCTCCGCGAGCATCTCGCCCGGGTCGACCTTGCCCTTCGGGAGGGTGACGTCGCGGTACTTGGTGCGGTGGATGAGCAGGATGCGCAGCTTGCCGTCGACCAGACGCCACACGACGGCCCCGGCCGCATACACGGCCTTGTCCGCCCACTTCGCGTCCGCCGCGGACGCCGGGAGCTGGACCTGCCGCGCCGTCATCGAACCGCCCGCGCCCGACGACGTCGCTGGATCATCCCCATGGTCTTATCCTGCAGGTCGACGAGCGGCTTGCCATCGGCATCCACGGCGTGGCGCTCCCACACTCCGTCGCGGCCGAGATGCCACGACGAGGTCTGGTCGTCCATCGCCAGGTCGAAGAAGGCGGTCAGCTCCTTGAGGTGCGCGGGGTCGGTGACCCGCACCAGGGCCTCGACGCGACGGTCGAGGTTGCGGTGCATCATGTCGGCACTGCCGATGTACACCTGCGGGTCGCCGTCGTTCTCGAACGTGAAGATGCGGGAGTGCTCGAGGTAGCGGCCGAGGATGCTGCGGACCGTGATGTTGTCGCTGATCCCGTCGAGATCGGTCCGCAGGCTGCAGATGCCGCGCACCCACACGTCGACCTTCACCCCGGCGGCACTGGCGCGGTACAGCGCGTCGATGATCTCCTCGTCGACCATCGAGTTGACCTTGATGCGGATGTGCGCGGGCTTTCCCGACTCGGCGATCCGGCGTTCCGCGTCGATCAGCCGGACGAGGCCCTTGCGGAGGTGGAGCGGGGCGACGAGCAGACGCTTGAACTTCTTCTCGATCGCGTATCCGCTGAGCTCGTTGAACAGCCGCGTGAGATCCTTGCCGACCTGGGCGTCGGCGGTGAACAGCCCGAAGTCCTCGTAGATGCGGCTGGTCTTCGGGTTGTAGTTGCCGGTGCCGACGTGCGAGTAGTGCTGGAGCTTGCCGTCCTCCTCGCGGATCACGAGGGCGAGCTTGCAGTGCGTCTTGAGGCCGACCAGGCCGTACACCACGTGCACGCCGGCCTTCTCCAGCTTGCGCGCCCACACGATGTTGTTCGCCTCGTCGAATCGCGCCTTCACCTCGACGAGCGCGAGCACCTGCTTGCCTGCCTCGGCCGCGTCGATGAGGGCCTGCACGACGGGGCTGTCTCCGGAGGTCCGGTACAGCGTCTGCTTGATGGCGAGCACGTGCGGGTCGCGGGCGGCCTGCTCGAGGAACGCCTGCACGCTCGTGGTGAAGGACTCGTACGGGTGGTGCACGAGGACGTCGGACTTGCGGATCGCCTTGAAGATGTCGGCTCGGTTGCTCGACCCCGCGGGCTGGAAGGCGACGGCGGTGGTGGGCAGGTGCGGCGGGTACCGCAGGTCCGGACGGTCGATCCGCGACAGGTCGAACAGGCCGCGCAGGTCGAGGGGACCAGGGAGGCGATAGACCTCCAGGTCCGTGATGTCGAGTTCCCGGACCAGCAGGTCCATGGTGACATCGTCCATGTCATCGGTGATCTCGAGCCGGATCGGAGGGCCGAACCGACGACGCAGCAGCTCGGCTTCGAGTGCCTGGATGAGGTTCTCGCTCTCGTCCTCCTCGATCTCCACGTCCTCGTTGCGGGTGAGGCGGAACGCGTGGTGGTCGAGCACCTCCATGCCGGGGAAGAGGTCGCCGAGGTGGTTGGCGATGAGTTCCTCCAGCCGCAGGAAGCGCTTGATCTCGCCGCCGCCCGGCACCTCGACGAAGCGCGGCAGCATGGGCGGCACCTTGAGTCGCGCGAACTCCTGCCGGCCGGTCCGCGCGTTGCGGATGCGGATGGCGAGGTTCAGGGAGAGGCCGGAGATGTACGGGAACGGGTGCGCCGGGTCGACCGCGAGCGGCATCAGCACCGGGAAGACCTGCGCCCCGAAGTAGTCCGACAGCGCCCGGCGCTCGTCGTCGGTGAGATCGGACCACTCGGTGATCTCGATGCCGGAGTCGGCGAGAGCGGGACGGACGAGCGTCGTCCACGCGTCCGCGTGGCGGAGCTGGAGCGCGTGGGCCTCCCGCGAGATGTCGGCGAGGGCGTCGACGGGGGAGCGCCCGATGTTGGTCGGCACGGCGAGACCGGTCATGATGCGCCGCTTGAGCCCGGCGACACGCACCATGAAGAACTCGTCGAGGTTGCTGGCGAAGATCGCCAGGAAGTTCGCCCGCTCCAGCTCCGGCAGCGACGGATCCTCCGCGAGTTCCAGCACGCGCTGGTTGAACGCGAGCCAGCTCAGCTCGCGGTCCAGATAGCGGTGGTCGGGGAGCTGCGAGTCCGGCGCCTCGACGGCGTCGTCGAAGTCGTCGTCTTCGGCGTCACCGAGGCCGGCGTCGGCGAGTGCGGGATCGATCATGGGGTACATCTAAGCACCGGCAGGTGTCGGACGTGTGAACAGCGGTCAGCGCGAGCCGACCAGGCTGTCGTCCTCGTAGACGTTGAAGCGGTAACCGACGTTGCGCACCGTTCCGATGATCTGCTCCTGATCGCCGAGCTTGGCGCGCAGCCGCCGCACGTGCACGTCGACGGTCCTGGTACCGCCGAAGTAGTCGTACCCCCACACCTCGCTCAGCAGCTGCTCACGGGTGAACACCCGCGAGGGATGGGTCGCGAGGAAGTGCAGGAGCTGGAACTCCTTGTAGGTGAGGTCGAGCGGTCGCCCGTGCAGCTTCGCCGAGTACGACTGCTCGTCGATCGTGACCCCGGAGGCCTGCACGCGCGCCGGCTCCGCGACCTCGTCCCGTCGGGCGAGCGCGAGGCGCACGCGGGCGTCGATCTCGGCGGGGCCGGCGGTGGACAGCAGCACATCGTCGATGCCCCATTCGCCCGACAGTGCGCTCATGCCGCCCTCGGTCACGACGAGCAGGAGCGGCGCATCCTGCCCGGTCGCCCGCAGCAGACGGCACAGCGACTTCGCCCCGACGAGGTCGTGACGGCCGTCGACGATCACGATGTCGTACTCCGGGGCGTTGATGAGCTGGGCCGGCTCGGCGGGGATCTGCCGCGTGCGATGACTCAGCAGCTCGAGGGCGGGCAGCACCTGCTCCGAGAGCGGAGCATTGGTCAGAACCAGCACCAGGGCCACGCGCACTCCTCACCGGCGGGGGGATCGACGCCGTGCCGCCATGATAGCGGCCGCCGATGCGCAAGAATGGTGACATGTCAGAACCGGCTCTCGCGCCCCGCAACGCCTTCACCGGCGTGATCGCGGTCTGGGCGACCGCGTTCGTCGGCAGCATCGTCATCGGGATCTTCGCTCCGGAGGAGTGGCGGATCCCCTGGATGCTCGTGGGCTTCGGTGCGGTCGTGCTCCTCTCCTTCGCGGTGCAGCTCTGGTACGGCCGCACGCAGGGCTTCATCTTCCGCGTCGCGAGCAGCGTGACGGGCTCCCTGCTGCTGATGGGGATCATCTCCGTCGGCTTCGGCCTGGCCGCCCTCATCCCTGCCTGAGCCGGATCGCCGGGGGTAAGGTGGAGGTCATGGACATCATGGCGCTCGAAATCTTCTTCATCGGCCTGCTGGGCCTGGCGAGCCTCGCGATCGTGTTCGTCTCGGCCGTGGTGCTGCGCAACCTCTTCCGCGGCCAGCGCTGACGACATCGTGATCGAGCTCCCCACAGACCTCCCCGCCGACCTCGCCCCGCTGGCGTGGTTGATCGGCGTGTGGGAGGGCTCCGGGGTGATCGACTACCCCGTCGGGGAGGAGCGGCTGCAGGGGGAGTTCACCCATCGCGTGAGCTTCAGCCATGACGGCGGACCGTTCCTCAACTACGCGGCGACCGCGACGTTCGTCGGCGACGATGCCGCACCCGCCGTCCCACTGACCGCCGAGTCCGGGTTCTGGCGACTGGCGCGACCGGCTGCGGCGACCGATGCGGGTCCCGCCCTGCTCCCGCCGACGGCGACGCCCGTGACCCGCACCGTCGACGACGTCGAGACGCTGCGATCGCCCAACGGCGCCTTCCCACTCGAGGTGTCGCTGGCCCGCTCGGACGGCATGCTCGAGTACTACGTCGGTGAGATCAACGGTCCTCGTGTCGACCTCTCGTCCGACGCCATCGTGCGCGGCGCCGGTGCCAAGGACTACGCCTCCGCCTCGCGGATGTACGGGCTCGTCGACGGGCACCTGCTGTGGGCGTGGGACATCGCGGCCCTCGGCACACCTCTGCGGGCGCACGCCTCGGCGCGTCTCGCCCGCGTCTGAACGGAGCACACCGTGAGCAGCAGCGTCTTCGACGGCGTCCCCGGAGCGATCACGGGTGAGCGCGGGATCGCCCACTTCGGCGATCCCTTCCGCGAGCAGCGGCGTCTCGCAACCGGAACGGCCATCGCGCCCCTCGACGACCGGACGGTCATCGAGGTGTCCGGCCCCGAACGCCTCCCGTGGCTCGACTCCATCACGTCCCAGGCGGTGAGCGGCTTGCGCGCAGGGGAGAGCACCGAGCTCCTCGTGCTCGACCCGCAGGGGCGGGTGGAGCACGCGGCCGGCGTCCTCGACGACGGCATCTCGACCTGGCTCCTCGCGGACGCCGGCGACGCCGAGGGACTCGCGACGTGGCTGACACGGATGAAGTTCCGCACCCAGGCCACCGTCGAGCTGCGCCCCGACCTCGCGCTGCTCGGATTCGTCGACGGCGGCTCCGCTGCCGACCGCGTGCGCGGCCTCGACGGTGTGCGGGTGTGGGTCGACCCCTGGCAGCGCATCAGCGTGGGCGGCCACCAGTACGCCGCGGTGCCCTCCCACCCCGGGGCGGACCTCGCCTGGCGGATCGGCATCGTGCCCGAGACGGCGGCGCGCGCACTCGGCGCTGACCTCGACCGCGAGGACGTCGCCGGGCTGCTCGCCGCCGAGGCCCTGCGGATCGCCGCCTGGCGTCCGCGCTGGGCGGCCGAGGTCGACGAGCGGTCGTTGCCGCACGAGTCGGACTGGCTCCGCAGTGCCGTGCACTTGAACAAGGGCTGCTACCGCGGCCAGGAGACGGTCGCGAAGGTGCACAACCTCGGGCATCCGCCGCGGCGTCTCGCCCTGCTCCAGCTCGACGGCAGCGACGCCGTGCTTCCGGAACCCGGTGCTCCGGTGTTCGCGGGTGATGACGAGGTCGGGCACATCACCTCCTCCGCGCGGCATCACGAGGACGGGCCGATCGCCCTCGCCCTCCTGTCCCGCCGTGCCCCCGTCGGCGACCTCGTCGTCCGCGCCGAGGGGATCGACATCGCCGCGTCCCAGCAGATCATCGTGCCCGCGGACGCCGGCGCCACCGCGGATGTGCCGCGACTGACGCGGCTGTCCCGCCGTCCCACAGCGCCGGATCCCCGCGACGCCGGAGTCTGAGCTGACGGGCGCCGGTCAGACCGGTGCCACCGCCTCCCACGGCAGGGTGAGCTCTCCCAGTCGCCAGCGGCTCCGTCCGCCCTGCACGGGCCAGCCCTGCGCGCGCAGGGCGGCCACCGCGGCGAGGAAACGCTGCGTGGCTCCGAAGGTCGACAGGGGAGCGGCGCGCTCCCACTCCCGGTCCAGGTCGACGAGCAGTGCGTGGATGCGCTCGCCGGGGACGTTGCGATGGATGAGGGCCTTGGGCAGCCGCTCCGCGACGATGCTCGGGACCTCGAGTCCGCGGAGGCGAAGGGAGATGGAGAAACGGAGGGGAGCGCCGACGGGATCGACATCCACCCAGCTCGCGACGCGCCCGATCTCGTCGCAGGTCCCCTCCACCAGCAGTCCTTCCGGCGAGAGGCGGTGCGCCATCGTCCGCCAGGCGCCTGCGACCTCGGCTTCGTCGTACTGCCGCAGGACGTTCATCGCCCGGATGACGGCGGGGCGCCGGCCGTCAGGGAGCGGCACCTCGAATCCGCCGCGGGCGAAGGAGACGCGGAGGTCGGCGGGGAATGGAGTCCGGCCGGCTCGGACCTCGCCGAGCTGCTGCTCTGCGGTGGACACCCGCTCCGGATCGAGTTCCAGACCGCGCACCTCCGCGTCCGGCCGCACTCGTCGCAGTCGTGCGGCCAGCTCGAACGCGGTCACCCCGCTCGCCCCGAACCCGAGGTCGACGACGAGCGGGTCCGCGGCGCGACGGAAGGCGGGGGAGGCGGCGATCCACCGGTCGTTCCGACGCAGCCGGTTCGTCCCGGTCGTGCCGCGGGTCGGCCGACCGAGGGGAGATGACGCCATGCGTCCATCCTCCCTCCTCCGCCGCTGCGCCCGCTCCGCGCCCCCGGATAAACTGGCGACATGACTGCGAAGCGCACCCTGATCCTGCTCCGCCACGGCCAGAGCGAGTGGAACGAACTGAACCTCTTCACCGGCTGGGTGGACGTCCGCCTGACCGAGCAGGGCAAGGGCGAGGCCCGTCGCGGCGGTGAGCTGCTCGCCGAGTCCGGCATCCTGCCCGACGTGCTGCACACGTCGCTGCTGAGCCGAGCCATCCAGACCGCCGACATCGCGCTGGATGCGGCCGACCGGCTGTGGATCCCGGTGAAGCGGTCGTGGCGCCTCAACGAGCGTCACTACGGCGCTCTGCAGGGCAAGGACAAGGCACAGACCCTCGAGGAGTTCGGCCCGGAGCAGTTCCAGCTGTGGCGCCGCTCGTTCGACGTCCCGCCGCCCCCGCTGGACGACGCGAGCGAGTTCAGCCAGGTGGGCGACGCCCGGTACGAGGGCATCGACGGCGAGGTGCCGCGCACGGAATCGCTCAAGCTCGTCATCGACCGCCTCCTGCCGTACTGGGACGCGGAGATCGTCCCCGACCTCGAAGCCGGCAAGACCGTGCTCGTGACGGCACACGGCAACTCGCTGCGCGGCCTCGTCAAGCACCTCGAGGGGATCAGCGACGACGACATCGCCGGCCTGAACATTCCGACCGGCATCCCGCTCGTGTACGAACTCGACGAGAACAACGCGCCGACCGGTCCCGGCCGCTACCTCGACCCGGAGGCCGCCGCCGCCGGTGCTGCGGCCGTGGCCGCCCAGGGCAAGAAGTAACCGAGACCCCGGTTTCACGTCGAGACCCCCTGCTGCAGGCGACTGCAGCAGGGGGTCTCGGCGGTAAGGCGGGGTTTCGGGTCAGGCGTGACCGAGCTGCTCCTGCTGCTCCACCGCGAGGGCGATGTCCTCCTCCTCGACGTGCCAGTCACCCGTCGCGAGGTAGACGACCTTCTTGGCGACGGCGACCGCGTGGTCCGCGAACCGCTCGTGGTACCGGCTGGCGAGCGTCGCGTCGACCGTGGCGACGGCCTCGCCCTTCCAGTTGTCGCTGAGCACCTTCTCGAAGACGCTGGCGTGCAGCTCGTCGACGTCGTCATCGGCGTTGCGGATGGCGTCCGCGAACTTGAGGTCCTGCGTGCGCAGGAGCTCGGCGAGCGTGCGGGAGATCTCCACGTCCAGCTCGCCCATCTTCACGAAGGTGCCCTTGAGGCCCTTCGGGATCGCGCGCTCCGGGAACCGCAGCCGCGCGAGCTGGGCGATGTGCTCGGACATGTCGCCCATCCGCTCCAGGGACGCGCTGACGCGGAGCGCCGTGACGACGATGCGGAGGTCGCGCGCGACCGGCTGCTGCCGGGCGAGGATCTCGATGGCCTGCTCGTCCAGCGCGACCGCGAGCTCGTCGATCTTGGCGTCGTCGGCGATGACCTCCTCGGCCAGCGCGACGTCGCTCGTGGCGAAGGCGCGGGTGGCCTTGTCGATGGAGACCGTCACGAGCTCGGCGATCTCGACGAGGCGGGACTGCAGGTCCTCGAGGGACTGGTGGAAGACTTCGCGCATGGTGGGCGCAACCTTTCGTTCGGATCCCGGCTGACGGTCCAGCGCGGGGCGGCGGGGCGTCCGCATGGGGGAGGACTGCGCGCGCGCAGGCCTGAAGCGATTGTCTGCTCCGAAGGTTAACGAACGGTGCCCAGCGAGTGAATAGTACGTCTCCGCTCCCCGTGATGGCGCGGGAACCCGCCGGATCGACGGTGAACGCGCTCTACGCTGGAGTCATGACCCTGCCGCAGCTCGCGCTGTCCTCCCTCGCCATCGGGTTGGCGATCGGCGTGGGCCTCTCGCTCCTCGTGGTCTGGGCGTACCGCGCCCGGGCGCGGGCGGAGGAGGAGACCTCGATGGTCATCCCGACCGGGATCACCGACGTGCTGCGCAGCATGGACGATGCCGCGTGCGTCGTGGACGTCTCGGGGCTCGTGCTGGCCACCTCCAAGGCCGCGGCGCGTTTCGGGATCGAGGTCGGGTCGACGCTCGACAATCCGGAGCTCCGGCAGCTCGTGCGCGGTGTGCGCTCGACGGGGGAGACCGCGACGGCCTCGATGCGGATCACCCGCGGCGGTCTCAGTCTCGACCCCCGGCTCGTGTCGGCCAGGGCGAGCGCGATCGGCACGCGCCTCGTGCTCCTCATCATCCGGGACGTGACCGAGCAGGAGCGCCTCGATCAGATGCGCCGCGACTTCGTGGCCAACACGAGCCACGAGCTGAAGACGCCCGTCGGCGCGGTGAGCCTGCTCGCCGAGGCCATCGAGTCCGCCGCCGACGATCCCGCTCAGGTCCGCGCGTTCGCCTCCCGGATCTCGGCGGAGGCCGGCCGGCTCGGCCAGCTCACCGGGCGCATCATGAGCCTGTCGCGGCTGCAGGCGGAGGACGGGCTGACCGAGGTCGCGCCCGTCTCGATCGACGAGGTCATCGCCTCCTCGATCGAGGCCCATGTCGTGCAGGCGGACTCGGCCGGCGTCGAACTCGCCCGCGGCGGCGACCGCGGCGTGTGGGTCCGCGGCGACGCGCAGATCCTCATCGAGGCCGTCGGCAACCTCATCGCCAACGCGATCGTCTACTCGCCCCGCGGCTCCCGGGTGGGCGTCGGGGTGAAGGCCGACGACGACGTCGTGGAGATCGCCGTGTCCGACCAGGGCATCGGGATCGTCGAGGCCGATCGCGAGCGCATCTTCGAGCGGTTCTACCGTGCCGACGAAGCCCGCTCGCGGCGCACCGGCGGCACCGGCCTCGGGCTGTCCATCGTCAAGCACGCCACTCAGCGGCACGGGGGAGAGGTGCGGCTGTGGTCGCGCCCCGGCCGAGGATCGACGTTCACCATCCGCCTGCCCCGCATCGACGCCCCCGCGAACAGCGGGCAGGGCAAGAAGAGCAAGAAGAAGCGCGCACGCAAGGCCGCCCCCGCGACCGGGGCGACGCGCGTCCGAAACGGAGAGACCGCATGACCCGCATCCTTCTCGTCGAAGACGAGCCCGACCTCGCCGACCCCCTCGCGTACCTGCTGCGCCGCGAGGGCTACGAGGTCGAGATCGCCGAGGACGGTCCCGGTGCGCTGACGGCGTTCCGGGAGCGCGGCGCCGACATCGTGCTCCTCGACCTCATGCTGCCGGGGATGCCGGGGACCGAGGTGTGCCGTCAGATCCGTTCGACGTCGGCGGTGCCGATCATCATGCTGACCGCCAAGGACTCCGAGGTCGACATCGTGGTCGGGCTCGAGCTCGGCGCCGACGACTACATCACCAAGCCCTACTCGTCGCGGGAGCTCCTCGCCCGGATGCGGGCGGTGCTGCGACGCGTCGTGCAGGCCGAGGGCGAGTTGGACGAACGGGTGCTGGAGGGCGGGCGCGTCTCGCTCGACATCGATCGGCACACGGTGTCGGTCGCCGGCGAGCAGATCAATATGCCGCTGAAGGAGTTCGAGCTTCTGGAGGTGCTGATGCGCAACTCCGGTCGGGTGCTCACGCGCGGCCAGCTCATCGACCGCGTCTGGGGGAGCGACTACTTCGGCGACACCAAGACGCTCGACGTCCACATCAAGCGCATCCGCTCGCGGATCGAGGAGAACCCCAGCGAGCCGGTGATGCTCGTGACCGTCCGCGGCCTGGGATATCGCTTCGAGGGCTGACGACAGACAGAAGAGGCCGGCACCCGCGGGTGCCGGCCTCTTCTGTTTGTCTGCGGACTCAGTCCTGCGGAGCGAGGTCCGAGTAGTACGGCAGCGTGCCGTCGAGGACCGGGATCTCGGTCGTCACACCGGCGGAGTCGCCGGACTGGAAGTGCATCGCGACGGTCGCGCCGGGCATCGTGTCGAGGCCGGTGATCTCCACGGGCTCCTCGTCGGCGCCGAAGCTGATCCTTCCGCCGGCAGGCACGGTGATCTGGAAGGGGTCGCCGCCCTCCAGCGAGACCGTGAGGGTGGCGCGGTCCTGCGACGGGTTGACCACGGCGCCGACGAAGTTGCCGACCGAGCCGTCCTCGTTCGCGATGATCAGGGCGTTGCGCACGGCGATGGGGCCGTCCTGATCGGAGACGTTCACGCCGTCGGAGGCGGCGTACTCGGTCTTCGTCGCCTGAGGGGTGATGAATGTGCACCCGGTCGCGCCGAGCAGAACGAGGGCGCTGATGGCGGCAGACGCGACAAGGCGCGATTTCACGGGTCCTCCTGAGGTCCGACGGGATATCCCTCCCCATTCTATGGGTAAGTCCGGAGCGCGCAGGGAACAGGGAGCGCGAACCTTAGCGCATATCCCCTGTGGTATCCTTGAGGTTGCCGAAAGGACATGTTTTTATGCTTTTTGAGGTTGGCGAGACCGTCGTCTATCCGCACCATGGCGCTGCGACCATCATCGAGGTCAAGGAGCGCATCATCAAGGGCGAGGCGAAGAAGTACCTGAAGCTCAACGTCACGCAGGGTGATCTCATCATCGAGGTCCCGGCTGAGAACGTCGACCTCGTCGGCGTTCGCGACGTGATCGGCAAGGAGGGCCTCGACCACGTGTTCGAGGTGCTGCGCGCGCCGTTCACGGAGGAGCCCACCAACTGGTCGCGCCGATACAAGGCGAACCTGGAGAAGCTCGCGTCCGGCGATGTCATCAAGGTGAGCGAGGTCGTGCGCGACCTCTGGCGCCGTGACCAGGACCGCGGCCTGTCCGCGGGTGAGAAGCGGATGCTGGCCAAGGCCCGGCAGATCCTCATCTCCGAGCTGGCGCTGGCCGAGAAGATCGATGAGGACAAGGCGGGCGCACTGCTCGACGAGGTCCTCGCGTCCTGAGACGTCCTCCACGAAAGGCGGGTGCTGCGGCACCCGCCTTTCGTCGTTCCCGCGGGTAACGTGAAGCTGTGAGCATCCTCCCCGTCCCGCACACCGCGATCATCGTCGTCGCCGCCGGCTCCGGCACCCGTCTCGAGGCGGGGGCACCCAAGGCCTTCGTCGGCATCGACGGGCGCACGATCCTGCGGCATGCCCTCGACGGTGTCTTCGCGGCGGCCCCGATGCAGGTCGTGGTGGTCGCCCCGTCGGGCTACGAAGGTGACGCGCAGACGGAGCTGCTGGCGGCTGCCGGCGATCGCGCCGACCTGGGCCGCGTGGTCACGGGAGGAGCGACGCGGCAGGAGTCCGTCGCCGCCGGACTCGCGGCCCTGTGGGGAGACATCACGACGGTGCTCGTGCACGATGCCGCCCGCGCCCTCACGCCGCCTACCGTCATCGATGCCGTGGCGGCGGCCGTGGTCGGCGACGCCGGAGCGGTGCCGAGTCTGCCCGTGGTCGACACGCTCAAGCGGGTGGCCGACGGCCTCGTCGTCGGCGCCGTGGATCGCGCGGAGCTCGCGGCCGCGCAGACGCCGCAGGGATTCCCGCGCCGATTGCTGGAAGCGGCGTACGCGGAGGCGACAGCCCAGGGCGCCGAGTACACGGATGACGCCGCGCTCTTCGCCGCAGCCGGGAATGCGGTGCGGCTGGTGCCCGGCTCGGAGCGTTCGTTCAAGATCACCACCCCCGCCGACCTCGAGCGCGCGCGCCTCCTCGTGGCGACGACTCCGGGGGCGCCCTCCGCGGCGGCGCGGCCGTCGGCGGTCGTGGTCGACGCTCCCCGCGTGGGGATCGGCACGGACGTGCATGCCTTCGGCGGCGACGGGGCGCTGTGGCTGGCGGGGCTGGAATGGCCGGGGGAGCCCGCGCTCTCCGGGCACTCCGACGGCGACGCCGTCGCCCACGCCATCGTCGACGCGCTGCTCGGGGCTGCAGGGCTCGGCGACATCGGGCAGCACTTCGGCACGGCCCATCCGGAGTACGCGGGGGCTCACGCGGACGTCTTCCTCTCCCGCACCGGGGAGCTCCTGGCGGAGGCGGGGTTCGCGATCGGCAACGTGTCCGTCCAGTTCCAGGGCAACCGTCCGCGATTCAGCGGACGCCGCGGGGAGGCCGAGGCGGCGCTGTCGGCGGCGCTCGGGGGCGCCCCGGTGACGGTCACGGCCACGACGACGGACGGTCTCGGGTTCCCCGGGCGGGGCGAGGGGATCGCGGTCACGGCCGTCGCCGTCGTCATCCCGCGACCGGAGCGGGGTCTCCCAGCGCCCGCCGAGTAGGCTTGAGCGGTGACTCTCCGCCTCTACGACACCCGCGCACAGCTGCTGCGCGACTTCGTGCCTCTCGATCCCGAGAACATCACGATGTACGTCTGCGGACCCACGGTGCAGTCCGGACCGCACATCGGTCACGTCAGAGCTGCTCTGAGCTTCGATCTCCTTCGCCGCTGGCTGACATACCGCCACGGGCGCGTGACCTTCGTGCGCAACGTCACCGACATCGACGACAAGGTCCTCGCGAACGCCTCGGAGTCCGAGCCGTGGTGGGCGCTCGCCTACCGGATGGAGCAGGAGTTCGCCGCCGCCTACGCCGGCATCGGCATCCTCCCGCCCACTTACGAACCGCGTGCGACGGCCTCCGTGCCGCAGATGCAGGAGCTCATCGCGCTGCTCATCGACCGAGGCCACGCGTACCCCGCTCCCGATGGCTCGGGAGACGTGTACTTCGACGTGCGCTCCTGGCCGTCCTACGGCGACCTCACCCACCAGTCCGTGGACGCGATGGAAGCCGCGCAGGACGCCGACCCGCGCGGCAAGCGCAACCCGCAGGACTTCGCCCTCTGGAAGGGCGCCAAGGCCGACGAGCCCGCCGACGCGACGTGGGCGTCGCCGTGGGGTGCCGGGCGCCCCGGCTGGCACATCGAGTGCTCGGCCATGGCGAAGCGGTACCTCGGTGCGGAGTTCGACATCCACGGCGGGGGACTGGACCTGCGGTTCCCGCATCACGAGAACGAGCTCGCGCAGTCGAGTGCAGCGGGCGACGGCTTCGCCCGGTACTGGGTGCACAACGGCCTCGTGACCGTCGACGGACAGAAGATGTCGAAGTCGCTCGGCAACTTCACGCTCGCGCGGGACGTGCTCGCTGAGCGGGACCCGCTCGTCGTGCGCTACGCCCTCGCGGCGGCGCACTACCGATCGAGCCTCGACCTCTCGGAATCCTCCTGGGCGGAAGCGGAGGCGGCGCTCGGCCGCATCCGCTCCTTCCTGGAGCGGGCGCTCCGCGCGGCCGGCGACGGGATCGGCGCCGATGACGCGCAGAGCCTGCCCTCGGCGTTCATCGATGCGATGGACGACGACCTGGGTGTGCCGCAGGCGCTGGCCGTCGTGCACGAGAGCGTGCGGGCCGGGAACTCGGCTCTGGACGCGGGCGACACCGCAGCGGCCCTGGACGCGGCGCGGGCGGTGCTCGGCATGACCGGTGTGCTCGGCCTCGTCGAGGACGCGGGCTCCCGTAAGGCCGGGGATGCGCAGGCAGCGGCGCTCGACGCGCTGGTGCAGGAGATGATCGCGCAGCGCGCCACCGCGCGCGCGGAGAAGGACTGGGCGGCGGCGGATCGCATCCGAGACGCGATCGCCGCCGCAGGAATCACGCTGGAGGACACTCCGGCCGGAACTCATTGGAGTATCGATGGCTAAGCCAGGGCGCCCCGGCGCGAGCAAGGGAAACAAGAAGGGCCCCACCAAGGGCACGGGAGGTCTGGGGCGCAAGGCGCTCGAGGGGCGTGGCCCCACGCCGAAGGCGGAGGACCGCGCGTGGCACCCCGCCGGTAAGCGCAAGGCCGCGGCCGAGCGCTTCGCCGCGGCCGGGGGCAAGGGCAAGCCCGGCGGGCGTCCGGCCTCCGGGGGCAACCCGAACCGCACCGCCAGGTCGAAGGACAACACCACCGACACCGAGACGGTCACCGGCCGCAACTCGGTGCTCGAGGCGCTGCGGGCGAAGATCCCGGCGACCGCGATGTACATCGCGCAGCGTGTCGAGATGGACGACCGGGTCAAGGAGATGCTGTCGATCGCGACCCACCGGGACATCCCGGTGCTCGAGGTCACCCGCCAGGAGCTCGACCGCATGGCCGGCTTCGACGGCGTGCACCAGGGCGTGGCGCTCAAGGTGCCGCCGTACGAGTACGCCCACCCGCAGGACCTGCTGGAGGAGGTCATCGACCGCGGCGAGACGCCGCTGTTCGTCGCCCTCGACGGCATCACGGACCCCCGCAACCTCGGCGCGATCATCCGCTCGACGGCGGCGTTCGGCGGCCACGGCATCATCCTGCCGCAGCGTCGCTCCGCCGGTGTGAACTCCGCGGCGTGGAAGACGAGTGCGGGGGCGGCGGCGCGCATCCCGGTCGCCCTGGCATCGAACCTCACCACCCAGCTCAAGGAGTTCAAGAAGCAGGGCGTCTTCGTGCTCGGGCTCGACGGCGACGGCGACGTGTCGCTGCCGGCGCTGGAGCTGGCGGACCGCCCCGTCGTCATCGTCGTGGGCTCGGAGGGCAAGGGCCTGTCCCGCCTCGTGACCGAGACCTGCGACCAGATCGTCTCCATCCCCATCTCCGCGGCGACCGAGTCGCTGAACGCGGGCATCGCGGCCTCGGTCGCGCTGTACCAGGTCGCGACCGTCCGCGCCGCGGACTGACCGAGAGGAACACGCATGGCCCGCATCATCGTCCTGGGAGGAACCGGCTACGCCGGACGCCACATCGTCGCGGAGGCGGTGAGCCGTGATCACGCGGTCGTCGCCATCTCGCGCTCGACCCCCGCGGATCCGGTCGCGGGTGCGGCCTACGTGCAGGGGTCGGCGCTCGACCCCGCGACGCTGACCGAGGCGTTCGCGGGAGCGGACGCCGTGGTCTCCGCGCTCTCGCCGCGCGGTGACATGGAGGACCGCGTCCTCGAGGCGCTGACGAACGTGGTCGCGCTGCTCGACGGCACCGAGACGCGGCTCGGCGTCGTGGGCGGCGCGGGCGGCAGCCTCGTCGCGCCGGGCGGTCCCCGTCTGTTCGATCAGGGCTTCCCGGAGGAGTACAAGCACGAGGCGCAGGTCGGCATCGACTCGCTCGCGCTCCTGGAGCGCACGGCCGAGAGCCTGGACTGGTTCTTCGTGCACCCGGCCGAGGTCTTCGGACCGTGGGCCGAGGGGGAGCGCACCGGTCGCTATCGGGACGGCGGCGACGTGCTCGTCCGCGATGAGGACGGCAAGTCCTACATCTCCGGGGCGGACTTCGCCGTCGCGATCGTCGACGAGATCGAGCAGGGCAACCACCACCGCGAGCGGTTCACCGTCGGCTACTGACGCCGTCCGCCCCGGCGCCGGTTCGGAGGGGCGGCCTCAGACGAGGTCGCGCCAGTCCACCTCGTCGTCGTCGCCGAGCGCCAGCGTGCCGGTGACGACGGGCAGGCCCATCGTCTCCGTCGGGGGTCCCATGATGGTGGCTTCGTCGCGCCGGTGGCGGAGCACATCGTTGATGTAGCTCGTCAGCACCTCCGCGAGGGACACCGAGCGTCCCTGCGCCTGCGACAGATACCAGCGGTGCTCCAGCACCTGGTGGAACACCTCGGCCGGCTCCAGCTTGGCGCGCAGGTCGTACGGGATGGCGCGCACGACGGGCTCGAAGACGCGCGTGAGCCACTCGTGCGCGTACATCTCCTCGTCCGCCCACTGCTTGGTGGAGCGGGCACGGAACTCGTCGAGGTCGTTGAGGAGCCGTCGCGCCTGGTTCTCCTCGACGTCGAGACCGGTGAGGCGGATGAGTCGGCGCTGGTGGTGTCCCGCGTCGACGACCTTGGGCTGGATCTCCACCACGGTGCCGTCCGCGGTCGTCGACATCGACATCTCGTCGATGTCGAAGCCGAGGGCGTTGAGCCGCTCGACCCGCTCGGTGATGCGCCAGGTCTCGGCGGCGGAGAAGGACTCCTGCGCGGTGAGCTCGGCCCACAGCGAGCGGTAGGAGGACACGATGCCGTCCGCGATGGCGACCGCGTCGACGCCGTGCTCCAGCCGACCGCCCGCGGCGAGGTCCATGATCTCACCGGCGATGTTCGTGCGGGCGAGATCGAGATCGTAGGCGCGCTGTCCGTCCGTCAGGCCCTCCTCGTGCAGCTCCCCGGTCTCCGCGTCCACGAGGTACGCCGCGAACGCTCCGGCGTCCCGGCGGAACAGGGTGTTGGAGAGCGAGACGTCGCCCCAGTAGAAGCCGACGTTGTGCAGACGCACGAGCAGCAGGGCCAGCGCGTCGACGAGACGGGTGGCCGTGTCCGGGCGGAGCACCCGGGTGAAGAGCGCCCGGTACGGCATCGAGAAGCGCAGGTGCGAGGTGACCAGCGCCGCGGGCAACGGATCACCCGACGAGTCCGTGCGGCCGGCGATCACCGCGACCCGCTCCACGCACGGCACGTCGAGGCGCGCGAGGTTGCCGAGCATCTCGTACTCCCGCCGTGCCATCTCGGTCGTCGTCTCCTTGACGGCCACCACGCGACCCGAGAGGTCCGCGAAGCGGACGAGGTGGCGCGAGAGGCCTTTGGGGAGGGAGACGATGTGCTCGGACGGCCACTTCTCCAGGGGCGTCGACCACGGCAGGGCGAGCAGCCCGGGGTCGACCGTCTTGGCGGTGATCCGGAGGGATTCCTGCATGGGGACTCCTGAGGGGTGCCGGGGAAAAGACGCGGCGCGGGCGACCGAAGTCAGCCCGCGCCGCGGTGGAGGTGTCCGATCAGGCCGAGACGACTGGCTTGTCGTTCAGGCGGTCGCCGGACTCGAGGTCGAACGCGTGCACGTGACCCGGGTTCGCGGCGAGGGTGACGGTCTCCCCGGCGTTCGGGTGGTTGCGGCCGTCGACGCGGGCGACGAGGTCGGTGCGCTTGCCGTTGATCTCGGTGTGGCCGTAGAGGTAGCCGTCGGCGCCGAGCTCCTCGACGAGGTCGACGACGACCGAGAGGCCCTGACCGTCGGCCGGGCCGACGGTGATGTCCTCGGGGCGGACGCCCACGGTGACCTGGGAGCCGTTGGCACGGCCGACGGTGTCGCGGTCGAGCGGGACGACCTCGGTACCGAAGCGCACGCCGCCGTCGGCCAGGTCGGCCGAGAACAGGTTCATCGCGGGCGAGCCGATGAAGCCGGCGACGAAGACGTTCTCCGGCTTCTCGTACAGGTCGCGCGGCGAACCGACCTGCTGGAGCAGACCGTCCTTCAGCACGGCGATGCGGTCACCCATGGTGAGCGCCTCGGTCTGGTCGTGCGTGACGTAGACCGTGGTGACGCCGAGGCGGCGCTGCAGCGACGCGATCTGCGTACGGGTCTGGACGCGGAGCTTGGCGTCGAGGTTCGACAGCGGCTCGTCCATGAGGAAGACCTGGGGCTGACGGACGATCGCGCGACCCATGGCGACACGCTGACGCTGACCACCGGAGAGCGCCTTCGGCTTGCGGGTGAGGTACTGCTCCAGGTCGAGGAGCTTCGCGGCCTCGAGGACGCGTGCGGCACGCTCCTCCTTGCCGACGCCGGCGATCTTGAGCGCGAAGCCCATGTTCTCGGCGACGGTCATGTGCGGGTACAGCGCGTAGTTCTGGAACACCATCGCGATGTCGCGGTCCTTCGGCGGCACATCGGTGACGTCGCGGTCGCCGATGAGGATGCGGCCGGAGTTGACCTCTTCGAGGCCGGCGAGCATGCGGAGGGAGGTGGACTTACCGCAACCGGAGGGACCGACCAGGACGAGGAACTCGCCGTCTCCCACCTCGAGGTTGAGCTTGTCGACAGCCGGACGGGTGCCGCCGGGGTACAGGCGGGTGGCCTCGTCGAAAGTCACAGATGCCATCGTGTTTCTCCTTCACCGGCAGGTACGTGCCGGACGATCCGTAGTGAATGAAGCGGCGGAGCGACCCGCCGTGACCCTCCATCGGGTCGGGATCAGTATGGCACGAACGGCCGCACCTGGGTATTTCTCAGCCTCACTGGTTAGCATCGAACCCGGCCGTGCGCAGCGGCGATCACCGCCCGACGGTGGTCGGGGCCAACCCGGACCCCCTGAGACTCAAGAGGAACGATGTCGAGCGACGAAACGCCGAACGTCCCCGCCCCTCGCAATTCGCGCGAGGCCGTGCGGGAGAAGGCACAGAAGGTGCACGCCCAGCAGTCGCGGGCGCGTCTGATGCGACGGATCATCATCGGCGCGGTCGCGATCATCGCGGTCGGCGCGATCGGGACCGCGGTGACGCTCGCCGTGACCTCGCAGACGTCCAAGCCGCAGCTCAGCCCGAGCGGCATGGAGGCCGACGGCGTCGTGGTGACGGACATCGCCTCCGCCGCCATCGCCGGCACCGCCTCCGCCACGCCGGAGCCCGAGCCCACGGAGGCCGGTGCGACCGAGACCCCGGCACCGGAGCCCACCGCGGCCGGTGCGGTGGACGTGCACGTGTACGTCGACTACCTCTCGCCCGACGCCGGCAAGTTCGAGCGCGCCAACGCCCGTCTGCTCGCGCAGTGGATCGAGGACGGCGCCGCGACCGTGAGCTACCACCCGGTCGCCCTGCTCACCGCCAGCTCCAACGGCACCAAGTACTCGCTGCGCTCCGCTGCCGCCGCCGCCTGCGTCGCCACGCACTCGCCGGACCAGTTCTACGCGTTCAACCACGACCTCCTCGACGACCAGCCCGACGTGGGCAGCGACGGGATGTCCGACGAGGAGCTCGCCAACCTCGCGGGCGCCGTGGGCGTGGACGACGCGAAGACCGTGCGCTCGTGCATCGAGGACGGCGACTACGTCAACTGGGCGAAGGAGGCGACGACGCGTGCGCTCAAGGGGCCGCTTCCCGGCTCCGACGACCTCGTGCTCACCGCCGCCCCGATGATCGTCGTCAACGGCGAGGCCTATGTCGGCGCGCTGGACGACCCGCAGGAGCTGTCGACGTTCGTCATGTCCGTCGCCAGCGAGGCGTACTACGAGTCGACGTCCCCGACGCCGACCCCGACCGCCACCTCGGCGCCGGCGGAGTAGACCGCCGCGCGTCCCCGCCATCGCTAAGCTGTGATGGCATCCGCCGACTTGGCGCAATTGGTAGCGCACCGTACTTGTAATACGGGGGTTACGGGTTCGAGTCCCGTAGTCGGCTCCGCACGCGAAGGCCCGCATGCCCTGGGAAACACCGGGGATGCGGGCCTTCTGTTCATCCAGGTGAGGAGGGCAGCCCACTTCACCGGCGCCCACGGCCCCAGCGCTAGGCTCTGCGCATGAGCGCACCCGCGGACGAGTCCGACCCGTCGCTGATTCCGCAGCGGCTCGCACTGCAGCGACGGAGGACGTGGGCGATCGTGCTCGCCGTCTTCTGGACGGTGAGCGCCGCCTGGTGGCTCGGCTCTGGTCTCTTGACGGACGCGCGCGCCCTGGATGTGATGCGGGTGGCCGTCGGAGCGGTGAGCGTGATGTTGGCGATCGCGTACGCGCTCACGTTGCGGCGCGCGCAGCGGGACATCCGAGACCTCGACGCGCGACACGGAGCGGACGCGGGCCGCCGATATCCTGCAGGTTCGCCGTGATGTCAGGGCGCCCGCATATCGCGTAGCACGTCGGAGGGTGTTATGTTACTGGGGTGCAGGTGGTCGGCACCCCGCCCCGGCCACCTGCGCATCTTTTCCGATCCCCCGTGGGAATGTTCGCGCCGCTCGCTGCGGTTGTCTCGGACATGACCCGCATCGGCTCCAGTGACCTCGACGTCTTCCCCCTCGCCCTCGGCGGCAACGTGTTCGGCTGGACCGCCGACCGTGACGCGTCGTTCGCCGTCCTCGACACCTTCCTCGACGGGGGCGGCGACTTCATCGACACGGCGGACTCCTACAGTGCCTGGGTGCCGGGCAACGAGGGCGGCGAGAGCGAGACGATCATCGGGGCGTGGCTCGCGTCGCGGCGGCCCCAGGGTGTCGTCGTGGCGACCAAGGTCAGCCAGCATCCCGACTTCCGCGGCCTCTCGGCCGGGAACGTCCGCCGCGCGGCGGAGGCGTCCCTCGCTCGCCTCGGCGTGGACGAGATCGACCTCTACTACGCGCACTTCGACGATGAGTCGGTGCCGCTGGAGGAGACGGTCGAGGCGTTCGGCGCCCTCGTCACGGACGGACTCGTGCGGCACGTGGCGGTGTCGAACTACACGGCCGACCGCATCCGGCAGTGGATCGACATCGCCGACCGGCTCGGCGTCGCGCGCCTCGTCGCCATCCAGCCGCATTACAACCTCGTGCACCGCAACGACGTCGAGGACACCATCATCCCCGTCGCCGAGGAGTTCGGGCTGGGCCTCGTGCCTTATTACGCGCTGGCGAGCGGCTTCCTGACCGGCAAGTACCGCTCGACGGATGCCGGGGGAGAAGGGTCGCCGCGCGCCGCCAGAGCCGCGAAGTACGCCACCGCGGCTGGACTTCGGATCATCGACGCGCTGGATGAGATCGGCGCCGCGCACGACGCATCCGTCGCCGCGACGGCTCTGGCCTGGCTGCGGGCGCAGCCGACCGTGGTGGCGCCCATCGCCAGCGCTCGGACGGTGGATCAGGTTCCGGATCTGCTCGCCGGAGCGCGGCTGGAGCTGTCGTCCGAGGAGGTCGAGCGCCTGAACCGCGTGTCGGCCTGGACGCCGCCTCAGAGCTGACCCGGCCTCACCGCCCGACGAGCCCGAGCCGGTGCGCGAGGATCACGGCGTGGATCCGGTCCCGTGCCCCGAGCTTGGCCAGGATGCGGCCGACGTGCGTCTTGACCGTGGACTCGCCGACGTAGAGGGTCGCCGCGATCTCGGCGTTGGAGAGTCCCGTTCCCATCGCGAGGAAGACCTCCTGCTCGCGGTCGGTCAGGGAACGGTATCCGGCGTCGTCGACCGCCTCGGCCGCGGGCGCGGTGCTTCCGAGCTGCGGACCGACATGCTCCAACAGCATGCGGGTCACCCGCGGCGCCAGGGCGGCGTCGCCGCGGTGCACGGCACGGACCGCGGAGAGCATCTCGTGGCGCTGGGCGTCCTTCAGGAGGAAGCCGCTGGCGCCGGCGCGGATCGCACCGAAGGCGTACTCATCGAGATCGAACGTCGTGAGGACGAGCACCCTCGTCTCGGGATGCGCGCCGACGATGGCTCTCGTCGCGGCGATCCCGTCGAGCTCCGGCATGCGGATGTCCATGAGTACGAGGTCAGGGGCGAGGGCAGCGCTCTGGGCGATCGCGGCGTTCCCGTCGGCGGCTTCTCCGATGACGACGATGTCGGGCTCCGCCTCCAGGACCATGCGGAAACCCAGACGGATCAGCTCCTGATCGTCGACCAGGAGCACGCGGATCGGCGCTGTCATGTGTTCTCCTCTCCGCCCGGCGACACGGCCGGGGCCTCGGCCGACGTCGGCAGGACAGCCCGCAGGGTCCATCGCCCCTCGCCGTCCGGCCGGGACTCCAGGGTGCCGCGGACGTGCGCGGCGCGCTCCGTGAGCCCTCGTAGTCCGAAGCCGCCCTCAGTGGGAGCCCCGGCCACGCCGTCGTTGACGATCTCCACCCTCACGGTAGCGGGCGTGTACTCGAGGCGCACGGACGCCGTGGTCGCCGTCGGCGCGTGCCGCATCGCGTTCGTCAGCCCCTCCTGCACGATCCGGCCGAGGGCATGGGCCACGTCGGACGACACCTCCGCCTGACCGGCTGTGGCGAGGGTGACCGGATACCCGGTCCGCTGCGCCGCCGCGACGGTCTCCTGCGGTGACGCGGGAGACACCGGCGCGAGGAGCAGCGGCGCGTCGTCGTCTCGCAGCACGCCGAGCATCGCCCGCATCTGGGTGAGCGCGCTGCGGGCGGTGTCCGCCGCGGAGGTGGCGGCTGCGCGGGCCTGCTCTCGGTCCGGGGTGGCGGCCGCTCCCTCGGACAGCGCCACGACCACGGTCAGGGAGTGCGACACGATGTCGTGCATCTCCCGCGCGATCCGCGCGCGCTCGGCGGCTGCGGCGAGCTGCGCCTGCTGATCCCGCTCCACGAGAAGCTGCCGCGAGCGATCGATGACGGCGTCCAGATAGCGTTTGCGGTTGCCCACGTTCGCGCCGATCAGGGTGCCGATGAGCCCGAGTACGACCGTGCCGAGGAGCGCGTTGACCGCCTCTTGAAGGGTGAAGACGCCGGCCCAGAGGAGGAGCCCGGCCCCGGAGGCGGTCGTCGCGACCCCGATGCCGAAGGCCGTCCACGCCGCGCGGGCGGAGCGGTAGACGGCGAGGGAGTAACCGGCGATCAGCAGGAGCGGGCTGCTCCCGGGCAGGGCGGTGAACAGGAGGAAGGCTTCGAGCAGGATCGCCGCGACCGCGGGAAGCCAGGGCTTCCGTCGACGCCAGAGCAGGGTGGCGCACGCCGCGATCACGCACAGCGGCAGCAGGGCGGCGAGCACGAGCCCGACGGGCCCGCGGTCGGCGTCATCGATGCGCGCGGCGGGGGTGATCGTGAGGATGATGCAGAGCAGGGTGAGCAGGACGTCGGCGAGGACGGGATGGCGCGCCCAGAAACGACGGAACACCCCGGGAGGACGAGGGAGCCGTAGCCCCTCGTCCTCCCGGACGGTGTCCGTTCCGCGTCGCGTCGCCGGCACCCGGTGTCCTACGCGTCGCGCGTGCGGAGGACGGCCCAGGCGGCCAGCAGGCCGCCGACCACCCAGCAGCCCAGCGTGAGGTAGGCGACCGGAGCGTCGAGCGTCGCCGTGTCACCGGGCAGGATCGCGTTCTGCGCGGCGGCGACCGGCAGGTAGGCCGAGGCGTCGATCACCCAGGCCCAGGCCTCGCCGGCCATCGAGAAGAAGCTCGCGACGATCGGGAGCACGAACAGCAGACCGACCGTCGCCGCGATCGCCCCGGCGCCCGAGCGCAGGATGAAGCCGAAGGCCACACCGATCAGCGCGAAGACGGCCATGGCGAGCGAGGCGACCACGATCGGCAGGACGGAGCTCGAGGGGTCCGACCAGTCGATGCCCCGCTCGCGTCCCGCGACCACGGCGGAGACGGCCGCCGCCGCGGCACCGAAGATGACCAGCGACGACACGAACAGGAAGCCCGCGAGCACGAGCGACTTCGCCAGCAGCACGGACCCGCGGATCGGGTCGGCTGTCAGCGTCGAGCGGATCATGCCCGTGGAGTACTCCCCGGTCACCGAGATCGCGCCGATGATGCCGGCGAGCAGCATCGTGAACTGGATAGGCATGACGACGGCCTGGATCGGGTCGAACCCGGGGGCGTCGATCGCCTGGGCGATGAGGACGGCGATGCCGATCGTGAGCACGGCGGCGATCGCGATGGACCACCACGTCGACCGGAGGGTGGTGAGCTTGATGGCCTCGCCTCGCACTGCGCGCGCGAACGTGAGGCGCCGGCCGGAGTCGGCGGCGGGGGGTGCGACGGCCGGGGTCGTCACGGCGGGGGCGGCGGTCATGAGAGCTCCTTCGTGCGGTACTCGACGGCGTCGCCGGTGAGGGCGAGGTAGGCCTCTTCGAGGGATCCGGTGGTCGGGGTGAGTTCGTGCAGCGGGATCCCCCGCTCCGCGGCGAGGTCGCCGATGCGCGCCGCCGGGATCCCAGCGATGTCGAGCAGATCGGGAGCCGCGCTGACGATCTCCACGTCGGGACCGCCCACGGCGGCCACGAGGTCGGTCGGGCGCGGCGTCCGCACGCGCACGCGGTTGGTCGTCCACGAACGGACCAGCTCGGCGAGCGGGGCATCGGCGAGGACCTTGCCCCGTCCCATCACGATGACATGGTCGGCGGTCTGCGCCATCTCGCTCATGAGGTGACTCGACAGCAGCACCGTCCGGCCCTCGGAGGCGGCGTGTCGCACGAACTGCCGCACCCAGCGGACGCCCTCGGGGTCGAGGCCGTTGACGGGCTCGTCGAGGATGAGGGTATGCGGATCGCCCAGCAGTGCGGAGGCGATCCCCAGGCGCTGCCCCATGCCGAGGGAGAACTTCCCGGCGCGCTTCCGGGCGACCGAGCCGATGCCGGCGAGCTCGATGACCTCGTCGACGCGGGAGGTGGGGATGCCGTGCGTGGCGGCCATCGCGCGGAGGTGATCGCGCGCCGTCCGTCCGGTGTGCACCGCCTTCGCATCCAGCAGCACGCCCACCTCGGTGAGCGGTGCGCGGAGCTTGCGGTACTCCCGCCCGGCGACGGTCGCCGTCCCGGCCGTCGGACGGTCGAGCCCGACGATCATGCGCATGGTCGTCGACTTCCCTGCGCCGTTCGGTCCGAGGAAGCCGGTGACGCTGCCGGGCTGCACGGTGAAGGACACGCCGTCCACGGCGGTCTTGTCCCCGAATCTCTTGGTGAGGCCTTCTGCGGTGATCATGGGCTCCACGCTACGGATCGGCGGGTCGCGGCGCGTCCTCCCGGAGGACGATTCCCGGAAGCGGTGGGATCGTCCTCCGGGAGGACCGTGTGGGGGAGGACGGGTGGGCTGCGTCGCTCCGATAGTGTCGACAGGTGACCCCCGCCCGCCGACTCCCCGCTCCTCTGGCCCTCGGGGGAGCCGTCGCGATCGGGGTCATGACCGCGGTCCAGGCGCGCATCAACGGCGTGCTGGGCGTGCGCGTCGACAACGGCATCGTCGCCGGTTTCCTGTCCTTCGCCGTCGGGCTCGTGGCGCTCGCCGTGGTCATCTCGTTCCTGCCCTTCGCCCGGCGCGGCGCGATGCGCCTCGGACGGGGGATCCGGGAGCGCAGCATCCCGTTCTGGATGCTCCTCGGCGGTGCCTGCGGTGCGCTCACCGTGTCCACTCAGGGGTTGACGGCGGGGATCCTCGGCGTCTCGCTCTTCACCGTCGGCGTCGTCGCGGGACAGACCCTGCACGGCCTCGTCCTCGACCGCATCGGCTTCGGCCCGGCCGGCGTCGTGGCCGTGACCCCCGGTCGCGTGATGGGCGGCGTGCTGGCCCTCGCCGCGGTCGGCATCTCCCTCTCCGGCGATGTGCTCGCGACCGCCCCGCTGTGGATGCTGCTGCTTCCGTTCGCCGCCGGCGTGGGCATCGCCTGGCAGGCGGCGACCAACGGGCGGCTGGCCCAGCGCGTGCAGTCGCCGATCGCCGCCACCCTGATGAGCTTCATCGCGGGCACCCTGGTGCTGGCGGTCGCCGCCGGCACCAGCGTCGCGGTGCGGGGGTGGCCAGCCGCGCTGCCGACCGAGCCCTGGCTCTACCTCGGCGGGTTCCTGGGAGCGGGGTACATCCTGCTCGGCGCGTTCATCGTCGCGCACACGGGCGTGCTGCTGATGGGCCTGGGCTCGGTGCTCGGGCAGCTCGTCACGTCCGTCGTGATCGACCTGCTCTGGCCGGCGCAGGCGGGACCGGCACTGTGGCAGGTGATCGCGATGGTGATCGTTGCGGTCGGCTCGGTCCTCGTCGCGGTGCCCTGGCGTCGCCGCCGGCTCTAGGAACCGCTCTTCCTGGCGGCCTTCTTCGCCTTCTTCTTCGCCTTCTTGCGGGCCTTCTTGCGGGCCTTCTTCTCCGCCGTGGCGGCCTTCTTGTCCGCGGCCTCCCGCGCGGCTTCCTCCGCAGCCGCCCGGGCTTCGGCGGAGAGCTTCGGCGGGCGGGTCAGGAGGGTGCGGGCGTCGACGGTCTTGCGTCGGCCCGGGCTCTTGCCCTCCGGCTTCGCGCCGATGTAGAGCCACCCGAGGAGTTCCTCGTCCGGACCCAGTCCATGCATCCGCGCGACCGGCTCCGAGCGCGTGTAGTGCCCAGTGCGCCAGATGACGCCCCACCCCGCCTCATCGAGCAGCAGGCTCAGCACATGGGCGACGCCGGACGCCACCGCCTCCTGCTCCCAGCGCGGTACCTTCTCGCTCGGGCGGTAGCTCGCGACCACCGCGATGAGGAGCGGAGCACGCAGCGGCTTCGTGGACGGCTCCGCGTCCCCCTGCGCCTCGGCGATCGCGGCGCCGAGCGCCTCACGGTCCGCGCCGCGGAGTTCGATCAGACGCCAGGGGCGCAGCGACGAGTGGTCGGCGACGCGGCCGGCGGCGCCGACGAGCGTCACCAGCTCCTCACGTCCGGGAGCGGTGTCGCCGACCTTCGACCAGGACTGCCGTGCGCGGACGGCGTCGAGGGCGCTCACGACTCGTCGGGAGTGAAGTTCAGCGCGATCGAGTTCATGCAGTAGCGGTCACCGGTGGGCGTGCCGAAGCCGTCCGGGAAGACGTGGCCGAGGTGCGAGCCGCACGACGCGCACCGGACCTCGGTACGGACCATGCCGAGGCTGTCGTCCTCGAGCAGCTCCACCGCGTCCGGGCGGACCGACTCGTAGAAGCTCGGCCAGCCGCAGCCCGAGTCGAACTTGGTGCCGCTCTTGAAGAGCTCCGCACCGCAGGCGCCGCAGGTGTAGAGGCCGGCGCGCTCCTCGTCGAGCAGCTCACCGGTCCAGGCGCGCTCGGTCGCCGCCTGGCGCAGCACGGCGTACTGCTCCTCGCCGAGCTCTTCGCGCCACTCGTCTTCGGTCTTGTTCACGCTGTAGGGCATCGTGTCCTCCTGAGTCCCTTCCATTCTCCCTTGTGCGGAGCCTTCGTGGCGCTCCGCGTCAGAATGGACGAATGACCGACGCCGTGCACGAGCGCTATGCCCGATTCGCCGCGATGGAGGCGCCGGGGCGCAGCGCCCTGTATGCGGAGTGGGCGACGGGGGTCGCCGAAGACCAGGAGATCACACGCCTCCTCCAGCGGATCCCCGCGACCCGACGTCAGCCTCCCCTCGTCTTCGCCGTGTCCCGCCTGCTCGGAGCCGGTCATGGGCCGTACTCGGAGTGGCGTCGCTTCGTCCTCGCGCACGCCGACCGGCTCGTCGAGGAATGCACACGGCGCGCGCTCCAGACCAACGAGCCGCTGCGTACCGCCGCGCTGCTCCCGGTGCTCTCCGAGATCGACGGACCCCTCGCTCTGCTGGAGGTCGGCGCCTCCGCCGGCCTCTGCCTGTACCCCGATCGCTATTCGTATCGCGTCATCGACGGAGACGGGCTCGTCCGTCAGGCGCTCGATCCCCTCGACGGCCCCTCGTCGGTGGTGCTCGAGAGCGTCGTCTCCGGCGACCTGCCGTCGCTGCGGATGCCCGAGGTCGTGTGGCGTGCGGGGATCGACCTCGCGCCGCTGGACGCCGCCGACGACGAGGATCGGCGCTGGCTGCGCGCTCTCGTGTGGCCGGGCGAGGAGGGGAGGGAGCAGCGCATCACGGCCGCTCTCGACATCGCGGCCGCCGACCCGCCTCTTCTCGTCGCCGGAGACGCGGCTGTCCACCTGGAGGACCTGGCGCGGGCCGCCCCGGCGGACGCCACGCTGGTGATCACGACGCCGGGCGTTCTCGTGCACATCCCGCGGGCGGAGCGGGAGGCGCTGGTCGCGAGGATCGCGGCGCTCCCCGCGCACTGGGTCACGATCGACCCGCCCGCCCTGCTCGACGTCTGGGATCCGCCGGTCGCCGCGGAGACGTGGCCCGGGTTCGTCGTCGCGCTCGACGGTCGGGTGCGCGCCGCTGCCGATCCGCTCGGCGCCCGGTGGGAGTGGCGCGCGGGCGAAACGCCGACCACGACCTAACCTGAGGACATGCCCGCAGACCACCTCACGGAGCGCGATCGCGCGATCCTCGCCCTGGAGGCCGCCTGGCCGCGCCACGGCGGCATGAAGGAGGAGGTCATCCGTACGCGGCTGGGGATGAGTGCGGCGCGCTACTACCAGCTCCTCGGTCGGCTCATCGACTCGGAGGCGGCCCTCGCCTTCGATCCGATCCTCGTCGGCCGCCTGCGTCGGCTGCGGGATGCCAGGAGCGCCCGGCGGTCGGCGCGGGTCCCCGGCTTCACGGGCTGACCCGACCCGCGGCACGCGATCGGGCTCGTCGCGGAACGGTTTGCCAGGGACGTGCCGCTAGCATCGAGGGGTGTCCAAGCCCCCCCGTGACCGTTTCGACGAGGTCCCCCGTTCCACCGGACGCGTGGGAGCACACCGCGCCGAAGCCCCGGGCATGAACGGCTGGGTCGTGCTGCTGTGGTCGTTCGTCGCCGCTCTCGTGCTCATCATCGCCGGCATCTTCGGCGCCCTGGCCGTCATGGGACGGATCGACCTCTTCCCGGAGGCGGCGCCGTCCGCGGCCCCCACGCCTGAGCAGACCGGGGTGATCGACCCGAGCTATTCGGTGCTCATCCTCAACGCGACCCCGGACAGCGGGCTGGACGATCAGATGCGCGACACCCTCATCAACGCCGGGTGGGCGGCGGCGACCGTGCTCGCCAGCGACAGCGCCAGCGACGACTTCGAGACCACGACCGTCTACTACGTCAGCGCCGAGGACGAGGAGGCGGCGAAGGGCCTCGCCGGCGTCATCGGCGGTGCCGAGGTGCAGCAGAGCGACTACTACGCCGGCCAGACGGAGGACGGGCAGAAGCAGCTCACCATCGTGATCGGCGTCGACCGGGCCGCGTCGGTGCCCGAGACTCCCGCGCCCTGACGCCCGTCTCCCTCCCGGATCGTGCGGCTTGCACTCGATGGTGTCGAGTGCCAGAATGGCGTTAGCACTCTCTCACTCTGAGTGCTAAACCCACCGTCTACGTCCAGGAGGGACGACAAAACTCATGGCAAAGATCATCGCCTTCGATGAGGAGGCCCGCCGCGGCCTCGAGCGTGGCCTCAACATCCTCGCCGACGCGGTCAAGGTGACCCTCGGCCCGCGTGGTCGCAACGTCGTGCTCGAGAAGAAGTGGGGCGCCCCCACGATCACGAACGACGGTGTCTCCATCGCCAAGGAGATCGAGCTGGACGACCCGTACGAGAAGATCGGCGCGGAGCTCGTCAAGGAGGTCGCCAAGAAGACCGACGACGTCGCCGGTGACGGCACGACGACCGCCACGGTGCTCGCCCAGGCCCTGGTCCGCGAGGGGCTGCGCAACGTCGCGGCCGGCGCCGACCCCATCTCGCTCAAGCGCGGCATCGAGAAGGCCGTCGCCGCGATCACCGAGGAGCTGCTGAGCACGGCGAAGGAGATCGACTCCAAGGAGCAGATCGCCGCGACCGCCTCCATCTCGGCCGCCGACCCGGCGATCGGCGAGCTCATCGCCGAGGCCATCGACAAGGTCGGCAAGGAGGGTGTGGTCACCGTCGAGGAGTCGCAGACCTTCGGCACCGAGCTCGAGCTCACCGAGGGCATGCGCTTCGACAAGGGCTACCTGAACCCGTACTTCGTCACGGACCCGGAGCGCCAGGAAGCCGTCTTCGAGGACCCGTACATCCTCATCGCGAACCAGAAGGTCTCCAACATCAAGGACCTCCTGCCCATCGTCGACAAGGTGATCCAGGACGGCAAGGAGCTCGTCATCATCGCCGAGGACGTCGAGGGTGAGGCCCTCGCGACCCTCGTGCTGAACAAGCTCAAGGGCATCTTCAAGTCGGTCGCCGTCAAGGCTCCCGGCTTCGGCGACCGCCGTAAGGCGCAGCTGCAGGACATCGCGATCCTCACGGGCGGCCAGGTCATCACCGAAGAGGTGGGCCTCAAGCTCGAGAACGCCACGCTCGACCTGCTCGGCCGTGCGCGCAAGGTCATCGTCACCAAGGACGAGACCACGATCGTCGAGGGTGCCGGCGAGGCCGACCAGATCGAGGGTCGCGTCACGCAGATCCGTCGCGAGATCGAGAACACCGACAGCGACTACGACCGCGAGAAGCTGCAGGAGCGCCTGGCGAAGCTCGCCGGTGGCGTGGCCGTCATCAAGGCCGGCGCTGCGACCGAGGTCGAGCTCAAGGAGCGCAAGCACCGCATCGAGGACGCCGTCCGCAACGCGAAGGCGGCCGTCGAGGAGGGCATCGTCCCCGGTGGTGGCGTCGCGCTCATCCAGTCCGGCACGAAGGCGCTCGACGCTCTCTCGCTCGAGGGCGACGAGGCGACCGGTGCGAACATCGTGCGCGTCGCGATCGAGGCTCCGCTGAAGCAGATCGCGCTGAACGCCGGTCTCGAGCCGGGCGTCGTCGCCAACAAGGTGTCCGAGCTCCCCGCGGGCCAGGGCCTGAACGCCGCCAGCGGCGAGTACGGCGACATGTTCGCACAGGGCATCATCGACCCGGCGAAGGTCACGCGTTCCGCGCTGCAGAACGCCGCGTCGATCGCCGGTCTGTTCCTGACGACGGAGGCCGTCGTCGCCGACAAGCCGGAGAAGGCTGCTGCTCCCGCGGGTGACCCCACGGGCGGCATGGACTTCTGATCCTCTGACAGGATCGGAGACCCCGGTCTCACCGACAGAAAGCCCCCGGCTCCGGCCGGGGGCTTTCTGCGTGTCCCTCAGCGGAACAGGCTCGCCGAGTACTGATCTGCGTCGGCGTACTGGGTGGCCACGGCGCCGAGCGAGGTGCCGATACCGTCCAGGACGAGCTCGACGTGCTGCTGGGCGCCCTGCCACTCCTCCGCGCACCCCTGGAACGCCGTGGCGGCGGTGCCGACCCAGGCGGTCTGCAAGTGCCTGAGCTGCGACATGAGGGTGGCGGATTCGGCGCGCAGACGCTCGATGGTGGCGCGCGTCGCGGCTTCGGCCGCGTGGACGGCGTCGGTGTCGACGGTGAAGACGGTCATGGGAACTCCCTTCGAGGAAACCCCGACGATACGCAGGCGGCAGTCCCGGGGCGCCCGGAGAGGGAGCGCGGCACCGCGGACGGGAGAACGCCGCGGTGCGAGCCGACTGTGCAGAAGAGGCGGTTACGGCAGGTCGAGGCGGTCGAGCGGCTGCGTGTCCTCGAGGAGATGCTCCGGGGTCGAGCGCGCCGGCGCCAGTGGCAGCGTCACGGTGAAGGTGGCTCCGCCTCCAGGGCTCTCGGAGACCGCGATGTCGCCGTTCAGAGCCTTGAGGATGGAGGCGACGATGGCGAGCCCGAGACCGGATCCACCGGTCTCCCGTGCCCGGGACGTGTCGGCGCGCCAGAACCGCTCGAAGATCTGCTCCCGGATCTGCGGGGGGACACCCTCGCCGTGATCGACGATCGAGATGCTCGCGGTCCCGGCGACGCGGTCCGAGTCCACCACGATCTCGATCGGACTGTCCTCCGGGGAGAAGCGGCGCGCGTTCCCCAGGAGATTCGTGACCACCTGGCGGACCTTGTTCTCCTCGCCGAGCACGATCGGCGGCGTCCGGACCGGGATGTCCGCGACCTCGGTGAAGTCGATGGCGGGGGGCTGCTCCGCCGTGCGCGGACGGCGGCGCAGCCGCGACAGGGTGGCCCGGGGCCGGGTCTTGGGTGCGGGGTCCTGGGCGATGGGCACCACGGGCGTGCGGATGGGGGCGGTCGGGACGTTCTCGACCGTCCGGTCGATCACGGAGATCACGCGTCCGGGCGCCGCGGCGCGCACGTCGAGGGCGGCGTCGCGGGCGATGGGGCGGAGGTCGAGAGGGACGATCTCCGGCTCGCGCTCCTCGTCCAGCCGTGCGAGCGCGAGGAGATCCTCCACGAGCACGCCCATGCGGATCGCCTCCTTCTCGATGCGCTCCATCGCCCGAGCGGTGTCCTCCTCGCCCTTGATCGCGCCCATGCGGTACAGCTCGGCGTACCCGCGCACGCTGACGAGCGGGGTCCGCAGCTCGTGACTGGCGTCTCCGATGAACCGGCGCATGTGCTGCACCGTGCGGTCGCGTTGGGCGAGGGACCGGTCGACGCGGTCCAGCATCGTGTTGATGGCCGCATTGAGGCGGCCGACCTCGGTGGTCGGCTCCAGGTCGGTGAGCCGCTGTCGGAAGTCGCCGGCGGCGATCGACATGGCGGTCTGCTCCACCTGCCCGAGCCGTCGGAAGGTCAGCGTCACGAGGCCGCGGGTGAGCAGCGCTGCGACGAAGATCGTGATGAGGGCGATGGTGATGTAGATGCCGAAGTACTGACTGATGATGCGGTCGGCTTCGGCGAGGGGGAGCGCCACCATCTGGATGCTGAGCGGGTCGCCCTCCTGCTGCACGACCGCGGCAGCAGCGTGGTAGACGCCGCCGTCCGCGTCCTCGAGCGCGAGGACCTGCTCCTCATTCGCCTGGGCGTCGGAGAGCGAGTACTCGGCGGGGAAGACCGGAGCTCGGCCCGACGCGCTCGGCGCGGTCGCGCGGAGGGTGCCCTCCGCGTCGTAGACCGCGAACGAGAAGTCACGCGGCTTCTCGTCTCTCGGCGTGTAGGTGGTGACGCCGTCGATCGTCGTCGTGTCGAAGTACCGGTTGACGAGGTCGCTGGTCACCAGCGCAGGGAGCTGCGCGTTGATGTTCTCCACCAGGGCGTTCCGCAGCAGCGGTACGGTCCCGATGCCCGCGACGAGGAGGCCGAGCGCGAGGACGGCCACGGTGACGCCGGTGACCTTGGCGCGGAGGCTGATGCGCCGCCACCACGCGGTGACCGCATCCGGCTTGTGCGCCATGCGGTCCTCCCTGCTGCGACGGCGGTGCCGTCCGGGGACGGCGGGTGCGGACTTGACGGTCTCAGACCGTCTTGCCCACCTTGAGCATGTACCCGAAGCCGCGCTTCGTCTGGATCAGCGACTCCTCGGTGTGCGGGTCGATCTTGCGGCGGAGGTACGAGATGTAGCTCTCCACGATGCCGGCATCGCCGTTGAAGTCGTACTCCCAGACATGGTCGAGGATCTGCGCCTTCGACAGCACCCGGTTCGGGTTCAGCATGAGGTAGCGCAGGAGCTTGAACTCGGTCGGGCTCAGGTCGATCGGCTCCTTGCCGACGTGCACGTCGTGCGTGTCCTGGTCCATCGACAGCTCGCCGGCGCGGATGATCGACTCCTCGTCGGCCTGCATCGTGCGGCGGAGGATGGCCTGGGCCCTGGCGACGATCTCGTCCAGGCTGAACGGCTTGGTGACGTAGTCGTCGCCGCCGGCGTTGAGTCCCTCGATCTTGTCCTCCGTGCCGTCCTTGGCCGTGAGGAAGAGGATGGGTGCGGTGAAGCCGGCGCCGCGGAGGCGCTTGGTCACGCTGAACCCGTTCATGTCGGGGAGCATGACGTCGAGGATGATGAGGTCCGGCTCCTCTTCGAGGACGGCGGAGATCGTGGCGGCGCCGTTGGCCACCGTCTTCACCTGGAACCCGGCGAAGCTGAGACCCGTGGAGAGCAGGTCGCGGATGTTGGGCTCGTCGTCGACGACCAGGATGCGCGCAGCAGTCATGACCCCATTATGGTGACTTCGGCCATGCGCGGGCTGATTATCCTGCGGAACGGCGTGGATGCGGTCGATCCGTCGGCAGGTGGATGTGCTGCACAGGCGGTCGGGGGAGGATCGAGGCATGAGTTCGATCGAGGACGCCACCGCCGCCCCCGTCACCCCGTCCGCCGCGTCTCCTGAGGGGTCCGACGGAGGGCTCGAGTACCACCGTCTGGCGCTCCTCCGCCCGCGCCCCCGGTGGTGGAAGCCGCTGCTCACCGGGCTCCTCGGCATCGCGTTCTACCTCGCGATCCTCGTGCTCGTGATCGTGCCGCTGGTCGTCGTGTCCGCCCTCGTCCCGGGCTGGGCGGCGGAACTGCAGATGATGTTCCGGACCACCGCCTACTTCCAGCTCGACCGTCCGTGGCTCCTCGTGGCGCTCGTGCTCCCGCTCATCCTCATGATCCCGGCGCTGCTGCTCGCCTCGCGGGTGGTGCAGGGGCGGGGCGTCGGCCTGCTCTCCTCGGTCACCGGGCGGCTGCGGATGGGGTGGCTCGGCCGGACCCTCGTGCTGGCGCTCGCCGTGTTCGTGGTCTACTTCGCCGTGGTGCTCGGCTGGTCGGCCGCCGCCGGCGACGCGGTGACGCCCGACTTCTCCCACCCGGGGCTGCTGCTCATGGTGGTGCTCCTGCTCGTGCTGATCCCGTTCCAGGCCGCAGCGGAGGAGTACGTCTTCCGGGGGTACCTCATGCAGCTCGTCGGGAGCTGGCTGAGGCACCCCGCCTTCGCGATCCTGCTGCCGGTGCCGCTGTTCGTGCTGGGGCACGGCTACGACGTCTGGGGTGCGGCGAGCGTCGGCCTCTTCGCCGTCGTCGCCGCCTGGCTGACGTGGCGCACGGGCGGTCTGGAGGCGGCGATCTCGCTCCACATCGTCAACAATCTGCTGATCTTCCTGCTCGGCTCCGTCGCCGTGGTCGATGCGAACGCGACCTCGGGCACGCCCGTCGATCTCCTCGGCTCCGCGCTGGCGATGCTCGTCTTCGCCGTCGTCGCCGACCGCTGGGCCCGCCGCCGGGGCATCGAGCGGACCGCAGCGATCACCGACGGCGCCGCGGGCACGCATCAGCTCCCGCGGATGCTGCGCGGCTGAGCGGCCGTCACCGCCGTCAGGCGGCGATCGCCTCGGCGTCCATGATCGTGTAGCTGTACCCCTGCTCCGCGAGGAACCGCTGCCGGTTCTGCGCGTAGTCCTGGTCGATCGTGTCGCGTGCCACGAGCGTGTAGAAGCTCGCGGTGTGGCCGGACTGCTTCGGACGGAGAAGGCGCCCGAGACGCTGGGCCTCCTCCTGCCGGGAGCCGAACGAGCCGGACACCTGGATGGCGACCGATGCCTCGGGGAGGTCGATGGAGAAGTTCGCGACCTTGGACACCACGAGCAGCGAGATGTCGCCCTCCCGGAATGCCCGGTACAGCTCTTCCCGCTCCTCGACCGGAGTGGACCCGGTGATCTGCGGGGCATCGAGCGCCTGCGAGAGCGCGTCGAGCTGGTCGAGGTACTGGCCGATGACGAGGATCTGCTCGCCCTGGTGAGCCGCGATCAGCTCGCGCACCGCGTCGATCTTGGCCGGGGCGGAGGCCGCGAGCCGGTAGCGCTCGTCGTCGGTGGCCGCCGCGTACTCCAGGCGGTCCGCCGGGGGAAGGTCGACTCGCACCTCGAAGCAGGCGGCGGGGGAGATGAAGCCCTGCGCCTCGATCTGCTTCCAGGGGGCGTCGAAGCGCTTCGGGCCGATCAGGCTGAAGACGTCGCCCTCGCGGCCGTCCTCGCGGACCAGGGTCGCGGTGAGGCCGATCCGGCGGCGGGCCTGGAGGTCGGCGGTGAGCTTGAACACGGGCGCCGGCAGCAGGTGCACCTCGTCGTACACGATGAGGCCCCAGTCCAGCGCGTCGAGGAGGGCGAGGTGCGCGTACTCGCCCTTCCGCTTCGCGGTGAGGATCTGGTACGTCGCGATCGTGACGGGTTTGACCTCCTTGGCCTGCCCGGAGTACTCGCCGATCTCCTCGGGGGTGAGGCTGGTGCGCTTGAGCAGCTCGTCCCGCCACTGCCGCGCGGACACCGTGTTCGTCACGAGGATGAGGGTCGTCGTCTTGGTGGCCGCCATGGCCCCGGCGCCGACGATCGTCTTGCCCGCACCGCAGGGGAGCACGACCACGCCGGAGCCGTCCTTCGAGAAGGCGTCGACGGCGTCCTGCTGATACGGACGGATGGCCCACCCGTCCTCGGCGAGCTCGATCTCGTGAGGGGTTCCTGGCGTGTAGCCGGCGAGGTCCTCCGCCGGCCAGCCGATCTTCAGCAGCTCCTGCTTGATCTGCCCGCGGGCCCAGGCGTCCACGACGAACGTCTCCGGGGTCGGGTGCCCGATGAGCAGCGGCTGGATGCGCTTGTTGTTCGCGACCTGGGCCAGCACGGCGGGGTCGGTCGAGCGCAGGATGAGCACGCCTTCATCGTCGCGCTCGATGACCAGGCGGCCGTACCGGTTGACCGTCTCGCGCAGGTCGACGGCGACCGAGGGCGGGACGGGAAAGCGCGACCACCGGTCGAGCGTCTCCAGCATGTCCTCGGCGGTATGTCCGGCGGCGCGGGCGTTCCACAGCCCGAGCCGCGTGATCCGGTAGGTGTGGATGTGCTCGGGTGCGCGCTCCAGCTCGGCGAAGATCGCGAGCTCGTGGCGGGCGCTCTCGGCGTCGGCGTGGGCGACCTCGAGGAGCACGGTGCGGTCGCTCTGGACGATCAGGGGGCCATCAGACATAGCTGACCAGTCTACCGGCCCGTGGCTGCACGGGGCCTAGGTCGGGACGACGGTCGCGGCGCGGATGCTCGACACGGGCAGGGTGCGCTCGACATCGGCCGCCCTGTCCCTTCCCCGCAGCCGTCCGCCGCCGATCCCGGTGGCCTCGAGGAGGAGGTCCCTGGTGGATCCGTCCGGCATGCCGACCGTCACCCGCAGCACGGCCTTCGCGCGCACCGCCGCCTCCAGCTCCCTGTCCAGCCACGCGGCGTCCGCGTCGGGTCCCTGGCGTTCGCGCAGCCGCGCGATCAGCGGTGCGTAGTCGGGGGCGGGGGCGGGGTCGGGTACGGCAGCCGGGTGTCGCGTGCGTACAGCGACGGTCCCGTCGCGATCGACGAGGGTCGCCGGGTACCTGGCGTCGGTCAGCGCCCAGTAGACCGTGTCCTGCCCGACCTTGGTCGTCAGCGAGCCGACGTGCGCGGTGAGCCCGAGCGGCCGGAGCGACTGGTCGACCGCCATGGCTTCGAGGAGGTGCGCGTCCGTGCTCTCCACCCGCGTGCGCCCCGTCTCCTCGTCCACGGAGACCCGCACGAGTCCGTGGCGTTGGCCGGTCTGCGCGACGAGGTAGCCGAGGGGCTGCGGAATGCCCGTGAGCGAGATCTCGCCGAGGAACCCCAGGATCGAGGCCTCGTCCTCCCCTGCGGCGAACGCATGTGCGACCGACTCCGTGGTGAAGCGGTACGACGAGGCCTGGGAGGCGGACTCCCGACGGGCCATGGTCCGCAGCCGCACGTCCAGGGCAGGCTGCAGGGGGCCCGGCGCGATCGCGGTGAGGTCGTTCTGGAGGAAGATCCGGTCCACCTCCGCGGGTAGGAGCGCCGAAAGGGCGGAGGGATCGGCCGCCTCGCCGCGCCGCAGCGCCGCGGACCACGGGGGCTCGGAGCCGTCCTCCGCGATGAGGCCGAGAAGACGAGCGGCCTCGAACTGTCGAGCCGCCTCCTCCGGCCAGGCCGGATCCCAGGGATGGGCGAGGGGCCATTGACTCGGCGGCAGCCACCCTCCCGTCGCCGTGCGGATCCCGCGGGGGAGCGTGTCACGGAAGGCGGTGGCCAGGAGGTTCCAGCGTGCGGGCGCGGGGGAACGGAGCCAGTCCTCAGCGGCCGGGGTGGTGCGCAGCAGGCGCTCGACGGGAGCGGCGAGACCGGCGCGCACGGCGAGCGCCACCAGCGGATCGACGCTCTCGACATCGAGGCCCGTCTCGGTGAGCTGACGCTTCTGGCCCGCGCTCACCGCACCGCCCATGAGGAGGGTGAACGGCTGCTCCCTGGCGAGGAGCAGGATGTCGGCGAGCACGCCGACGGTGGTGAAGGCGCGCTCCGCGGCGTGCGCGGAGACGGACTCCTCCGCTGCCGGTGCGGGGGTCTCGTCGAGGGGAGCAGGCCGAGACCTCCCGGCCACCGCCTCGGCGACGGGCGGGTGCGGTGTGCCGTCGGCGCGGAGCAGGGCGAGCGCGGTCAGACGCTCGCGGCCGGCGCCGGCTCCGTCTCCCGCCACGGCGTCGACGAGCGCGGCGGCCTCCGCGGCGGTCAGAGCGGGCAGCGCACGGCCGATCGACGCGGCGTCCAGCAGGGCCTCGGCCGCGTCGAAGAGATCCTGCCAGGCGACATCGGGACGCACACCGCGCGCGGTCAGCAGCGCCGTCAGCTCGTCATCGCTCGCCGCGGCCAGGTCGTCGGCCAACGGGCGTGCGTGCGTGCTCATCGATGCGGCCTCAGCGACGCGACTCGGCGCGACCCTTCCGCACGAAGCTCATCACCAGCAGCACGATGATCATGACGAAGGCGAGCGGCAGCCCCCAGTAGGGGATCGCGGCGATCACCGGCCACAGGCCCTCACCGAACGCGGCCCTGTCCATGCCGAGCGCGGTGCCGATGATGATGACGAAGAAGCAGATCACCGACGCGGCCGCGATACCGAGCGCGGTGAACGCCAGGATGCGGTCGATCCGACGGATGGGGACCTCCGGTCCGGGACTCTGCGTACTCATCCGCCCCAGCCTACTCGCACGCGCGGGAGCGGTTCCGTTCCGCCCGTGACCGGTAGGCTGGGGGACACGCGCACGAGCGCGCTCCGTCCGCATTCGATCCAGCGAGGTTCTCCCATGCCCACCGGCAAGGTCAGGTTCTACGACGAAGACAAGGGTTTCGGCTTCATCGCCAGCGATGACGGCCAGGACGTCTTCCTGCACGCCTCCGCGATGCCGGCCGGCACCGCGGTGAAGGCGGGTGCGCGCGTGGAGTTCGGCGTGGCCGACGGCAAGCGCGGTCTCCAGGCGCTGTCGGTCCGGGTGCTCGAAGCGCCGCCCAGTCTCGCGAAGGCGAAGCGCAAGCCCGCCGACGACATGGCGATCATCATCGAGGATCTCGTGAAGCTCCTCGACGGCATCGGCGGCGACCTGCGCCGCGGCCGCTACCCCTCCTCGAGCCACGGCCGCAAGATCGCGGCCGTCCTGCGCAAGGTCGCCGATGACCTCGAAGCCTGACGCCGACGCGCGGCTCGTCGAGGCGCACGACCTCGCGCTCGCCGCCCTGCGCGAGATCACCCCTGCCGCCACGGTCGGGCCGGCTGCCGGCTTCACGCCGGAGGAGGACGGATCCGTCTCCCTGCGATTCGAGAACCGGCTCCCCGGCTACCCCGGCTGGTACTGGACGGTGACGGTCGCCCGTGTCGAGGACGAGGAGCCCACCGTCCTCGAGGTCGAGCTGCTCCCCGGCGACGGTGCTCTGCTGGCCCCGGAGTGGGTGCCGTGGGCGGAACGCCTCGCCGAGTACCGCGCACACCAGGCGGAGCTGGCCGAGGCCGCCGCTGCCGGTGGTGAGAACGCCGACGGGGAAGAAGAGGACGCTGACGGCGACCTCGACGACGACGGCATCGACGATGACGAACTCGACGAGGACGGCTCCGACATCCTCCATGCCGGAGACCTCGACGGCGTGGACATCGACGAGCTCGACCCGTCCGATCAGGACGACGAGCTCGACGCGTCCGACGAGGACGACGAGGACGACGAGGCAGAGGACTCCGAAGACGACGACGCCGACGCCCGCGATGCGGACGCCGGCGACGAAGAGGAGTGAGGCGGACGCTCAGCCGCCCAGGTTCTCCTGCACGAAGTCGATGGCCCGGATGAGCTGACGCACGTCCTCCGGCTCGATCGAGACGAACGTCGCCACCCGCAGCTGGTTGCGGCCGAGCTTGCGGTACGGCTCGGTGTCGACGATGCCGTTGGCGCGGAGCGCCTTGGCGATCGCCGCGGCGTCGACGCTGTCGTCGAAGTCGATCGTCGCGACCACGGGTGAGCGGTGCGCCGGGTCGGTGACGAAGGGGGTCGCGACGGCGGACGCCTCCGCCCAGTCGTAGAGCGCCGACGATGACTCCGCCGTGCGCGTAGCGGCCCAGGCGAGACCGCCGTTGCCGAGGATCCACCGCAGCTGGTCGTCCAGGAGGAGCAGCGTCGTGAGCGCAGGGGTGTTCAGCGTCTGGTTGAGCCGCGAGTTGTCCACCGCGTGCTTCAGGCTCAGGAACTCCGGGATGTAGCGTCCCGAGGCGGCGATCCGCTCGATGCGGTCGATCGCGGCCGGAGACACGGCGGCGAACCAGAGTCCGCCGTCCGAGCCGAGGTTCTTCTGCGGGGCGAAGTAGTAGACGTCGGCCTGCGTCATGTCGACGTCGATGCCCCCCGCGGCGCTCGTCGCGTCGATCACCGTCAGGGCACCGTCGGCGCGGACGCGCTCGATCGGCGCGGCCACGCCGGTCGAGGTCTCATTGTGCGGCCACGCGTAGACGTCGACGCCGTCGACCGGTTCGGCCGCGCTCCGCGATCCGGGCTCGGCGGAGCGGACATCCGGCGCCTCGAGCCAGGGGGCTCCTGCCGCCTTGGCGAACTTGCCGCCGAACTCGCCGAACACGAGGTTCTGGCTGCGTCGCTCGATCAGGCCGAAGGCCGCGGCGTCCCAGAATGCCGTCGAGCCGCCGTTGCCCAGGATGATCTCGTATCCCTCGGGGAGACGGAAGAGAGCGGCGAGCTGCTCGCGGACGCTGCCGACGAGGTTCTTCACCGGTGCCTGGCGGTGCGAGGTCCCGAGGACGGAGGCCCCCGTCGTGACGAGCGCCTCGAGCTGCGCGCCGCGCACCTTCGAGGGGCCGCAGCCGAAGCGGCCGTCTGTGGGCAGGAGGTCACGGGGAATCTCGATCGCCATGGCTAGATTCTAGGGGGATCCCGCCGTTCCTCCCGTCCGCGACCCCGTCCGATGTCGCCGGAGGAATGTAGGCTTGCCTAAGAACTTCCGGAGGGCCCACATGACGGATCTGATCGACACCACGGAGATGTATCTCCGCACCATCCTCGAACTCGAGGAGGAGAACATCGTGCCGCTGCGGGCGCGCATCTCGGAGCGCCTCGGGCACTCCGGACCGACGGTCTCGCAGACCGTCGGTCGCATGGAGCGCGACGGCCTCGTCGTGGTGTCCGAGGACCGCACGCTCGAGCTCACCGACGCCGGGCGCCGCAAGGCCGTCGACGTGATGCGCAAGCACCGCCTCGCCGAGCGTCTGCTGTCGGACGTGATCGGGCTGGACTGGGCCTTCGTGCACGAGGAGGCCTGTCGCTGGGAGCACGTCATGAGCGAGCAGGTGGAGCGTCGTCTCGTCGAGCTGCTCGGGCACCCCACCGAGTCGCCGTACGGCAACCCGATCCCCGGTCTCGACCAGCTCGGCGACCTTCCCGCCCGCACCTTCGACGAGGGTGTGATCGGTCTCGTGCAGCGGCTGAACGCCGCAGGCGAGCCGGTCGAGGGGACGGTCCGCCGTCTCGCCGAGCCGGCCCAGGTCGACCCGGAGCTCCTGGAGCAGCTGCGTGACGCGGGCGTCGTGCCCGGGGCCCGCGGCGACTTCCGCTTCAACGAGGGCTATGTGCTCATCCAGATGGACGGCAAGGAGGAGGGTCTCGAGCTCCCCGTGGAGCTGGCCTCGCACATCTTCCTCGTCGGCGAACCGGCCTGAGAAGGCCTCACCGAGGATTGTCAGTTTCCCAGGGTGACATGATCGTTATCTTCCGGTAACCTCGGTCAGGTCCTCAGCGAAGAAGCCCGCTGGGGGCGAACCGCGAAGATCCGCCTTCCGGCTCGTCGTCTTCCCGACAGGGACGCACTCGAACCCGAGTAGTGCATCTCTGCCCTGGGGCAGAACGTCGACGGGCCAGCACCACCCGAGGTGCGAGGGCTCAGGAGGACCACGTTTTGGCCGCAGACATCGAACCGACCGCGAAGACATCTGAAGATCGAGTACCCGCCCGGCGCACCGGTGCACGGGTCAGTGCTCGGAAGATCGCAGCCCCCCTCCGGTCGGTGGCGATCTTCGGTGCTGTCGGCGCTCTCGTCGCCGCTGTCGCGCTGCCCGCCTACGCGGCGTCCAAGCCGACGGACGCCACGGCGCAGACCGTGCAGCAGCTCGCCGCGGTCGACGCGCAGTCGCTCGTCGTCGCGTCGGAGGCCACGGCCGCTCCGCTCGTGCGTGGTGCCTTCAGCGCGACCACGCCGGAGGAGATCGAGAAGAAGAAGGCCGAAGAGGCCGCCGCCGCCGCGGCGCGGGCCGCCGCTGCCGCTGCCTCCGCGTCCGCGTCCGCACCCTCGTCCGGCACCTTCAACACGGCCGGCTACGCACTCGTCGCTCCCGGCTCCGGCCAGGTCCGCTACCCGCTGCCGCTCGGCTCCTGGAACGTCAGCCGCACCGTCGGCGGCGGCCACAACGGCGCCGACATGCTCGCGCCCGCCGGCACGCCGATCTACGCCGCCGCGGCCGGCGTCGTGCGCGCCTCCGCCGAGAGCATCGGCGGCTACGGCGTCGCCGTCATGCTGGACAGCGTCGTGGGCGGTCAGCAGGTCCAGACCACGTACGGACACATGCTCTACGGGTCGCGCCAGGTGCAGGCCGGGCAGACCGTCGCCGCCGGACAGCTGATCGGCTATGTGGGCAGCACGGGACGGTCGACCGCGAACCACCTCCATTTCGAGGTCTGGATCAACGGCGGCCTCGTCGAGCCGATGTCCTGGCTCTCCGTCAACGCCGGCTGACCGGGACACGTTCTCGAGCATTCATCTCCCGTTCCGCCCCGGTCCTCGCGGGATGGGTTAGCCTGAACCCGTCGTCATACAGGCGGGAGAGGCTGATGGAGCGAACACCGAGCATCCGAACCATGGACGCTCTCGGTCGTCACGTCCTTCGGCATTGCCCGCAGGGATGCCGCGGTGCTGCCGCGCGCGAAAGGCGCCGTCTGTAGACGGCGCCTTTTCTCGTCCCTGCGAACACTCCTCCTCCTGCACGACGTCGTGTGAGTCGAGAGTGCCGGGAAGCCGTCCCGGCGGATCGAGAGGATGACGAATGCGCACACTGGTCCTGAACGCCGGATACGAGCCCTTGGCGATCGTGTCCTTCAAGAGAGCCCTCGTCCTGGTCATGAACGACAAGGCGACGGTCATCGAGAGAGTCGAGGACGACCCCGTCTGGGGAACCCACGGCGTCTACGATCGTCCGGCGGTGATCATCCTCTCCCGTTACGTGCGCGTCCCGCTCAGCCGTCGCGTGCCGGTCACCCGCCGCGGGGTCCTGCGGCGCGACGGGCATCGCTGCGGATACTGCGGCAAGGCCGCGGCGACGATCGACCACGTCCTGCCCCGCTCGCGCGGCGGCGCGGACTCCTGGGAGAACCTCGTCGCCTGCTGCCTGCGCTGCAACAACCTCAAGAGCAACCGCACCCCGCAGGAGATGCGGTGGCAGTTGCGGTTCACGCCGCGCCCGCCGCACGGGACGGCGTGGACGGTGCGCGGGGTGGAGCGCAGCGATCCCCGCTGGGAGCCCTACCTCGCCCTCGCCGCGTGAGAGCCAGCGCGAGGGCGCGCAACCGTGGTCCCGTAGACTGGCTGTGCGCCCTCGTAGCTCAGCAGGATAGAGCAGCCCTCTCCTAAAGGGCAGGTCGCAGGTTCGAATCCTGTCGAGGGCACTCCCGCTTCCGCATGCGTCAGGGCTGCCCGCGCCGCCACAGCTTCGACGGCCACCAGATGGTCTTCCCGATGTCGTAGGCGAGTGCCGGCACGAGGAGCGAACGCACCACGAACGTGTCCAGCAGCACGCCGAACGCGACGATGAACGCGAGCTGCACGAGGAAGAGGATCGGGATCACCGACAGTGCCGCGAACGTCGCCGCCAGCACCAGCCCGGCGGAGGTGATCACGCCGCCGGTGATGGAGAGCCCGCGGAGGATGCCCTCCCTCGTCCCGTGCTGCTTCGACTCCTCCCGCACCCTCGTCATGAGGAAGATGTTGTAGTCGATGCCCAGGGCGACGAGGAACACGAAGCCGTAGAGCGGGACCGCGGGGTCGGCACCGGGGAAGTCGAAGATGCCGTTGAACACCAGCGCCGAGACGCCCATCGCCGTACCGAAGGACAGCACCGTCGTGAGGATCAGCAGCACCGGCGCCAGGATCGAGCGCAGGAGCAGCATCAGGATGATCATGATGACGACGAGGATCACCGGGATGATGAGGTTGCGGTCGTGGATGGACGCGTCGTTCGTGTCGATCGAGGTGGCCGTCACCCCGCCCACCACGGCTCCGATGTCGTCGAGCTCTCCGCGCAGCTCGCGCACGGTGGAGGCGGCCGCGGCGGAATCGGCCGCATCCGTCAGCGTCCCCTGCAGGAGCACCTGTCCGTCGACTGTCGTGGGCTCCGGAGCGGGGGTCCCGGGAGGGCCGACGGCCGTGATCCCGTCCGTCGTCACCGGGGCGGACCCGCTCGGGGAATCGGCCGCGGTGACGGTCACCCCGTCGATCCCGTCGTTCGCGAGGAGCACGTCGGCGGCGTCCTGCAGGCGGTCCTCGTCCACGATCACGGAGACGGGGCTCCCTGAGCCGCCGGGGAAATGCTCACCGAGTGCGACCTGACCGTCGCGCGCCTCCGATGCTCCGAGCACGAGGTCGGACTGCGGGACGCCCTGTGCGTCGAGCTGTGTGACGCCCGCCGCGCCGGCGAGGAGGACGAGGGTGGTCGCGATCCAGATGACGCGGGGACGCTTCTTGATGAGGCCCGACAGTCGCGCCCAGAGGCCGGTGGTGCGCATGCCGTGCTCCTCGGCCACGACCTCGGGCTCGAACCGGGGACGCCGGGGCCAGAAGACCGCGCGTCCGAACAGCAGCAGCAGCGCGGGCAGGAGCGTGAGGGCCGAGAGCATCGCGAACACGATGCCGATCGCCGCGACCGGGCCGAGGGTGCTGTTCGACTTCAGGTCGCTGAGCAGGAGGCACAGGAGTCCCGCGATCACGGTGCCTCCGGAGGCGACGATCGGCTCGACCGATCCCTTCCACGCGGCGAGGAGGGCGACGCCCTTGTCCTGCGCGACCCGCAGCTCCTCCCGGAACCGCGCGACGAACAGGAGCGCGTAGTCGGTGGCGGCGCCGATCACGAGGATGAAGAGGATCCCCTGGGTCTGCCCGCTGAGCAGCAGGATCTCCCATTTCGCCAGCCACCACACGACGAGGAGCGCGACGCACAGCGCGAACAGGCTCGTGGAGAGCACGACGAGCGGCAGCAGGAACGAACGGTAGACGAGGACGAGGATCACGAGCACGGCGAGCAGGGCGACACCGAGCAGGAGTCCGTCGATGCCGGCGAACCCGGCGGCGAGGTCGGCTGTGAAGCCTGCCGGCCCCGTGATGTAGACCGTGACGTCGTCCGGTACCGCCGCGCGCAGCTCGTCGCCGAGAGCGGCGGTGGCATCGCTGAGCTCGGCGTCGCCGTCGATCGGGATGAAGGCCTGCACGGCCCGGCCGTCCTCGGAGGGGAGCGCGGGGGAGACGTCGTCAGTGACCCCCTCCACGTCCGGGGCGTCCGCCACCGCGGCGGAGATCGCCTCGAGTTCGGACGGCGTCAGCTCCTCCTCGGAGGTGAAGACCGCGATCGCCGGGATCGCGTCGCTGTCGGTGAACTCACCGAGGAGCTGCTGCACCGTCGTGGCGTCCGCGGACTCCGGCAGGTACGTCGTCTGATCGTTGGACGACACCTCGTCGACCTTGCCGAACAGCGGACCGCCGAAGGAGGCACCCGCCAGCCACACCAGGATGAGGGCGACCGGGAGGAACACGCGCAGCCAGGAGTGGCGTCGGGTGCGCTCGCGGGTCGGCGGCGTCGGTGCGGGGGCGGGGCGGGACATCGGGGTCCTTTCGGGAGAGGGGGCGGGGCGCGAAGGGTCAGGAGACCCAGGCGAGGATGAGGATCATCGTGGCGAGGAAGCCGGCGATGTAGTTGAGTGCGATGAACCGGCGCCAGGCGCGGTTGGTCCCGGCCGACGTCTCGTCGGTGACGTTCCACCACGGCGCGGCGTTGACGATGTAGGGCAGCGCCAGCACGGCGGCGAGCGGTCCGGGCCACGGGGTCAGCAGCATCGCACCGCCGGCGACGGCCCACAACACGAGGGAGAGCCGGACGGTCGCCCTGGCGCCGATCACGGTCGCGATGGAGGAGATGCCACCCTCGCGATCGGGCCCGATGTCCTGCACGGCACCGAACGCGTGAGCGGCCATGCCCCAGAGGAAGAACGCGACGAGCACGAGGACGCTGGTCGTGGTGACGGGCGCTCCGGCGAGGGAGAGGCCGACGAGGGCGGGGCTGACGAAGTGCGTGCTGGAGGTCACGGAGTCCAGGAACGGGCGCTCCTTGAAGCGCAGCACCGGAGCCGAGTAGGCGAGGACGGCGAAGACGCTCACGGCGAGCCACAGCCACGACGCCGGGGTGCCGACGGCGAAGAGGTAGACCAGGAACGGCACGTTCGTGGCGGCCGCCGCCCACAGCGTCGCGCGGTGGATGCGCGGGGACAGCAGCGCGCCCTCGATCCCGCCCTTGCGGGGGTTCGCCAGGTCGGAGGCGTAGTCGAAGACGTCGTTGATGCCGTACATCGCGAGGTTGTACGGCACCAGGAAGTACAGGGTGCCGATCACGAAGGTCGCGTCGATCTCCCTGGTGCTCAGCAGGTAGGCGGCGGCGAAGGGGAAGGCCGTGTTGATCCAGCTGATCGGCCGGGACGAGAGGAGGATCTGGGCGATGTCGTGGCCGATGCCGCCGCGGGGGGTCTTCTCCGTCATGCGTGCTCCTCCCGGTCTGCGGCGGTGCGCGTCCGGGATCGGCGCGCGCGCAGGGCGGTCCACAGCGCGGGGAGCAGCAGCACCCCGGCCAGCGGATACGCGAAGTCCTCGAGCGGCGCGAGACCGATGTGCACGCCGGCGAGCTGCGTCGGCTCGTAGTGGAACAGCCCGGTGGCGATCATGACGGTGTCGAACACGGCGGTCAGCACGAGGAGAGCGAGCGCGGTGAGCGTGAGGGCGCCGAGGTGCGGGGTGCGCCGCGCTCCGACGCAGAGGGCGACCGCGGCCAGAGCGGCGACGGCGAGGAACACGGCGGACAGCTGCAGGTAGGTCATCGCGCCGCTCCCTCCCCGGCGCTGACCCGACGGCGATCCAGAAGCCGGACGGCGCCGCCGTAGAGCACCATCGTGCAGACGACGAGGAAGATCAGGAAGATCGGCTCCTCCAGGGGGAGCTCCGGAGCCAGGACGATACCCGTGGCGATCGCCGCCTCGCCGCGGAAGAAGATCCCCGCCGCGATGCCGGCCACGTCCCAGACGAGGAAGAAGGCGAGTCCGACTATCGTGACGATGGCCGCCGACACGGCATCCCGCCAGAAGAAGAGACGGAACCGCCAGTCGAGCAGCAGCATGCAGCCGAGGGAGACGAGCAGGGCGGTCAGGTAGATCGCGCCCATCATGCCTTCTCGGGTGTGGCGGTTCGGGTGGCCGGCTCCGGCAACGGGCCGGGCGAGTGGTCGCCTCGGATGCGCTTGAGCACGATCTCGGCGCTGATGAGGCACATCGGCACGCCGACGCCGGGCGCGGTGGTCGCTCCGGCGTAGTACAGCCCCCGCACGCGCCGGGAGGCGTTCTGCGCGCGGAACATGGCGCTCTGCGAGAGGATGTGCGCGGGGCCGAGCATCCCGCCCCGCCACGAGTGGTAGTCGTCGCGGAAGTCGGCCGGACCCACCGTCTCCCTGACCACGATCCGCTCGCGCAGGTCGGGGATCCCCGACCACGCTGCGATCATGTCGACCGCGGCGTCCGCGGCCTTCTCGACCTTCGGCGAGCCGGCGCCGTCGCTCCCGCCGTGGCCGAGCTCGACGTCGGCCGGGACCGGGATCAGGACGAAGAGGTTCTCGTGCCCGTCCGGCGCGACCCCCGCGTCCGTCGCGCTGGGCCGACAGACGTAGGTGGACGCCGGCGTGGGGACGCCGGGGGTGCGACCGAAGATCGCGTCGAAGTTCGCATCCCAGTCGTCGGTGAAGAACAGCGAGTGATGGGGGAGCTCGGGCAGGGTCCCGCGGACGCCGAGCATCACGAGCACGCCGCCGGGTCCGCTCGTGCGCCGCGCCCACCAGGACTCCGGATAGGACTGCAGCGTGGGAGGCAGCAGCGCCGTCTCGGTGTGGTGGAGGTCGGCGCCGGAGACGACGATGTCCGCGTCCTCGACGTGCTGATGGCCGTCGCGATCCGTCCAGCCGACACCGGTCACGTGGGTCGCACCGTCCGCGTCCTGCGTGCGGATCCCGGTGACCTCGGCACCCGTGACGATCCGCGCGCCGGCATCCTGGGCCAGCGTCGCCAACCGCTCGACGACACGCCAGAAGCCGCCCTGCGGATACAGAACGCCCTGGTCGAGGTCGAGCGCGCTCATCAGGTGGTACATCGCCGGCGCCGTCCGCGGGTCGGTGCCCAGGAAGACGGCGGGGTAGCCGAGGATCTGCCGCAGCACCGGGTGCCGGAAGCGCCGGGCGGCGAAAGCCTGGAGGCGGGTGCCGAGCAGCGAGAACAGTCGCGGCAGCGCGCGCACCACCTCGGGAGCGGCGAGCGTCCTGGTGCGGGTGAACGGGTTGTAGAGGAAGTACCGCCTCGCCATGGAGCCGGCATCGTGGGCGGAGGCGAGATAGGTCTCGAGTGCCGCTGCGGAGCCCGGTTCCATCGACTCGAACAGCGCGGACACGGCTTCCCGCCCGGCGGGCACCGTCACGGGGTCGTCGCCGGACTCGGGCGAGCGGAAGACGCGGTACCCCGGATCCAGCAGCGTCAGGTCGAGCTGCTCCTCGGTGGTGGTCCCCATCATCGCGAAGTAGTGGTCGAAGACCTCGGGCATGAGGTACCACGACGGGCCGGAGTCGAATCGGAAACCATCGCGCTCGATGGTGCCCGCCCGTCCGCCGACGCGGTCGTTCTTCTCCAGCACCACGACGTCATGTCCGTCGCGCGCGAGCAGCCCAGCCGTGGCCAGACCGGCCACGCCCGCGCCGATGACGACGACGCGGCTCATCGGTCCCGCTCCAGGGCCGTGACGAGGACGGCGCGCGCAGCGAGCAGCGCCTTGATCGGGTCCGGCACGCGCACCCGGCGGCGGTACAGCTCCGCAGCCGGCGTGCGTGCGACGCGGTGCGTCAGGGCGGCGAAGAGGGCGAGGGCGCTCCGGACAGCGGCACGGGCGTCCTTCGGGAGCAGCGGGATCGCGGCTCTCGCGTCGGCGAGCTGACGGTGGACGGTGTCGACCCAGGTGTCGCGGTCGGCGTCGGTGAGAGGTTCCGTGCCGCCGAGGTAGCCGCGCTGCAGGCGGTCGGTGTCGTCGGCGAGGTCACGGAGGAAGTTCACGTTCTGGAACGCGGCGCCCAGCCGACGCGCTCCGCGGTCGAGGATGTCGAGCTCCTCCGGCGTCCGCGTGGCGTCGCGCAGGAAGACCCGCAGGCACATCAGGCCGACGACCTCCGCCGAGCCGTAGACGTACGCGGCGTGTGCGTCGGCGTCATAGGCGGTGAAGCCGGACGGGCCGGAGATGTCGGCCCTCATCGAGTCGAAGAACGGCTGGGTGAGGTCTTCGCCGATCCCGCACTCGCGCGCCGTTCGCGCGAACGCGTGCAGGATGAGATCGCTGCTGTAGCCGGTCCGCATGGAGCGATGGGTCTCCGTGATGTAGGAGTCCAGGGCCGCGGCCTGTGCACCGGCATCGAGTCCGGCCTCGGCGGCGACGCCGTCGACTATCTCGTCCGCGATGCGCACCATGGCGTAGATGTTGCGCACGTGCTGGCGATGGCGTCGCCCGAGAAGACGCGTCGCCAGTCCGAACGACGTCGAGTAGGTGCGGATGACGTCGGATGTCGCGATCTCGGCAGTCCGGCTGAAGCGTCGCAGCGCCGCGTCGTCGCGGGGCTCGGAAGGGGTCGCGGTCATCGGCTGCGGCCCTCGATCCGGTCGGCCAGAGCGAGGATGATGCGTCCGGCGTCGGCCGAGAGCGTGCCCGCCTCCTCGGCTTCCGCCAGGATTGTCGACACGGCCGCGAGCTGCTCCTCCACGAGTCCTCGGACGAATCCCTCCGCGCCGCACTCGCGGAGGCGGTCGCGCATCTCCGCCGCGTCGTCGATGCTGAGGTCGTTCTCGCCGAACCGCAATTCGATGCCGGGCCAGTGGCTGGTCATCCGGGCGTACGCGATGATCGCGGTCTCCTTGCCCTCGCGGAGATCGGAATACGGGTCCTTGCCGTGGGCGTCCGGGTCACCGAACACCGACAGCAGATCGTCCTGCAGCTGGTAGGCGAGACCGAGGTGGCCGCCGATCTCGGTCAGCTGCTCCTCGGCGGCGGTCGGAGCGCCGGACAGGATAGCCGCCGCGCGGAGCGGGAGGACGAACGAGTAGGCGGCGGTCTTCGACGCGCTGGTGGCGAGGATGGTGCGGAGGTCGGCCGCGATGATGCCGTCGCTGAGGGCGACGTCGGAGTGCTCCCCGGCGACGGTCTCGAACACGGTCGTCTCGAGGAGAGCGAGGAGCCGCTCCCGTCGCGGCGCGGGGACGTCGGCACGGGCGAAGCCGAGCACGGCGGTGGAGAGCAGGAGGTCTCCGAGGAGGATGGCGCTCGAGCGGCCCCAGTGCAGCGCCGTATCGCCGGCCTCGACGGGGCGACGGGAGACCAGGGAGCCGATGAGATTGGGACGGCGGCGGCGGGTGAGGTCGCCGTCGATGACGTCGTCGTGCAGGAGGAACGCGAAATGCAGCAGCTCGACATGAGCGGCCACGTCGATCGCCCGCGCCGTGTCCTTCTCCGTGAGGGGGGTCGTGGCGAGTGCGGACAGCAGGTCCATGAGCATGCGCGGGCGCAGGAGCTTCCCGCCGAGGGCGTGCTCGGCTGCCGTGTGCCACAGGGCGGCGAACTCCGCCCCGTAGTGCTCGGCGGCGGCAGTGCGCTCGGCGAACCGTCGTCGCAGCACCGCCTCGATCCTGGTGCCGAGGTCTTCTTCTGTCACCATGACCGCCATGGCTCAGACCTCCCCGTGTCGACGGAGGAGCGGGAGCTGCTCGGCGAGCCAGGGGCTGAAGGCGAACGGGGTGCGGATGACCGCGGCGAGCAGGTCATCGACATCGACCCACTCCCACTCCGCCACCTCGTCCGGGTTTGCCGACGGCTGCTCGTCGACCACCGCGACGTGCACCGGACAGATCTCGTTCTCCACGATGCCACTCGCGTCCACGGCGCGGTAGCGGTAGTCGGGGAGAGCGAGGCGGATCTCGGTCACCTGGATCCCCAGTTCGTCGGAGCCGCGCCGTCGCACCGCATCGGCCATGTCCTCGCCGGGCTGCGGGTGCCCGCAGAAGCTGTTGGTCCAGACCCCGGGCCAGGTGCGCTTGCCGAGCGCGCGACGCGTGACGAGGAGGCGTCCCTCTCGATCCTGCACATAGCAGGAGAAGGCGAGGTGGAGAGGAGTGTCGGTCGTGTGGACTTCGCTCTTGGGCAGGATGCCGACGGCAGTCCCGTCTTCGGCGAGGAGCGTGACGTTGTCCATGGCGTCCTCTCGTCGTTTAGCTAACCTGGCGAAATATCAACTTAGCATGAAGCTGTTCGTGTGTAACATGATCGCATGCCCTCCGAGCCCCGCACCACCCCGGTCGCCCACGCGACGGCGGCGGCGGAGCGGGACGAACTCGCTCAGGGGTCCATCTACGACGTCGACGCCAGCGACCCGCGCAGTACGCTCGTCGATCGTTCGGGCGTCGCCCCGGAGGATCTGCGTCAGATCGGACGCCTCATGGAGGCGCTCGGCGGGCTGCGCGAGGCTGAGCAGCGTCTCTCGCAGGCGTCCCGGCGCTACATGCAGCTGAACGAAACCGACATGCGCGCGCTGCACTACCTGATCGTGTGCGACAACCGAACGGTCGTGGCGACGCCCAGCGGGATCGCCCACCATCTCGGGGTCTCCACCGCCGCGACGACGAAGTTGCTCGACCGGCTGGAGAAGGGTGGGCACATCCGGCGCTCGCCGCATCCCACCGACCGACGAGCCCTCGCGATCACCATCACCCCCGAGACCAGGCACGCCGCGATGGAGACGGTCGGGCGGCAGCAGGCCAAGCGCTTCTACGCGGCGGCGCGTCTGTCGGCTGCGGAGCGAGAGGTCGTGATCCGCTTCCTCCTGGACATGACGGAGGAGATCACCCTCCGCGATGAGGCGTGGGCGCTCGAGGGTGCGAAAGAAGATCCCGCCCGACCGTGAGGTGGGGCGGGACCGGGTCAATGCGCGGCGCGGTAGGCCTCGAGGATGGGAGCCGGTACGCGACCCCGCTCCGAGAGCGTGTAGCCGTTCTCCTTCGCCCAGGCGCGGATCGCGGCGACCTCCGGGTTGCGTGAGGGCCGCTTCCGCGACGAGGACGAGGACGAGGACCGTCCTCCGCTTGACGCCGCTCCCGATCCGGCCCGACGCCCGGCCGTGATGTAGGGCTCGAGTGCCTGTCGCAATTCCTCTGCGTGCGCGGAATTCAGATCGATCTCGTAGGAGGTGCCGTTCAGCGAGAAATGCACGGTCTCGCCTTCCCCGACCTCCAGGACGGTGCCGTCGATGTCGTCGACCAGCTGGTGCACAATTCGTCTCGCCATGGGGCCGACTTTATCGCGGGTGCGGGAATGCGCACAACAAAGGCCGTTTCGTCATGGCGAACAATGACGCAGCCGCCGAGAATGTCGATTCAGGGGAGAAGGCCGGCGCGACGCGCTTTGGTCACGGCGGCATGCCGCGTCGACGCATCCAATTTCGACATCGCGGTGCCGAGATAGGCCTTGACCGTCCCTTCCCGCAGACCGAGGTGCGCGGCGATCTCCGCATTCGTCGATCCCAGGGCGGCGCAGGCCAGGACATCCGTCTCGCGCGGGGAGAGGTGGACGACGGGGAGCGGGCCGGTCGTGGTCGTCGGCAGGTCGTCTCCGGCGAGGGTCAGCAGTCGGCGCTCGACCTGCGCCAGCCGCGCGCGGATGCCGGCGTCGTCGACGGTCGCGGCGATGCTGCGGAGCTCGGCGAAGCTCTCCCGCAGCTCCTCGCGCTGTGCCGGCGCGACCGCTGCGGGTGTCGGCGATGCGGCGCGGAGGCGCCGCTGCACCTCGTCGCGGATGCGCAGCTCGTCCGCGACGGACTGGGCGACCTGCATGGCCGGGGCCGTGGTCACGCCGCCGATCCTCTCCTCCGCCCACGCGCCGGCATAGAGCACGCCGCGAGGGCGGCCCTGGACGACGATCGGCAGGGCGAGCAGGGTCCGCAGGCCTTCGCCGAGGACGAAGACGTCGTAGTCGTGGGTGATCTGGCGGGAGGAGCCGTAGTCGCTCGTCATCCGCGGACGCAGCTCCATCATGGCCCGCCCGCCGAGACCGCGCTCGGGGCGTACGCGGAGACCGTCGAGAGCGCGTGTGCGGGCTCCGACGATGCTCGTGACGCTCACGACGCCCTCTTCGATCAGCCCACCGAACGCCACCGGGAAGCGCGTGCGCCGCGCCAGCTCGCGCACCGCGTTGGCGACGAGCTCCGCCTCGGGTTCGACGGTGATCGGAGAGCTCACGAATACCTACTTTCGGGGGTGACGGCGGTGTTCCCCGTTTCGTAGCGTCGACCCTACCACTCGGGCGGCGACGGCCGCGCGTGCAGCGGACATGTGGCAAGGAGGCCCCATGAGCGAACAGGTTCCGACCCCTCAGAACGGTGCGATCGATTACGTCGCCGTCGAGCAATCCCCTCGATTCCTGCGGTTGAAACGGACGCAGCGGTCGTTCATCTTCCCCCTCGCCGCGTTCTTCCTGGTGTGGTATTTCGTCTACGTGCTGCTGGCCGCATTCGCCCGCGATTTCATGGCGCAGCGCGTATGGGGGGATATCACCGTCGGGCTGCTTTTCGGGCTCGGGCAGTTCGTGACGACGTTCGCCATCACGATGGCATATGTCGCGTTCGCCAACAGGAAACTCGATCCGTTGGCGTCGGAGATCCGTGAAGAACTCGAGAAGGCGCAGGCCGACGCATGAGCATCATCCGCACGGCCACCGAGGATGTCGCGCTCGACATCAACCCGGTGTTCAACATCTCGATCTTCCTGGCCTTCGTCGCGGTGACATTGTTCATCGTCATCCGCGCCAGCAGGAACAACAAGACCGCCGCCGATTATTACGCGGCGGGGAGGTCCTTCACCGGACCTCAGAACGGATTCGCGATCGCGGGCGACTATCTGTCCGCCGCATCCTTCCTGGGCATCTGCGGTGCCATCGCGATCAACGGCTACGACGGATTCCTGTACTCCATCGGCTTCCTCGTCGCCTGGCTGGTCGCCCTGCTGCTGGTGGCCGAACTCATGCGCAACACGGGCAAGTTCACCATGGCGGATGTGCTCTCGTTCCGGTTGCAGCAGCGGCCGGTGCGGATGGCGGCGGCGATCACCACGCTCGCGGTGTGCTTCTTCTACCTCCTCGCGCAGATGGCCGGGGCAGGCGGTCTCGTGTCGCTGCTCCTGGGGATCGACGGGAGGGTCGGGCAGTCGGTCGTCATCGCCGTCGTCGGCATCCTCATGATCGTCTACGTGCTGATCGGCGGTATGAAGGGCACCACCTGGGTGCAGATCGTCAAGGCGGTGCTGCTCATCGGCGGCGCCCTCGCGATGACCATCTGGGTCCTCGCGATCAACGGCTTCAGCCTGAACACCCTGCTGGAGGCCGCCGTGGCGAACTCCGACAAGGGGGAGGCGGTGCTGGCGCCCGGCCTGCAGTACGGCGCGAACCCGTGGGACTTCCTCTCGCTGGGGATGGCCCTGGTGCTCGGCACCGCGGGCCTGCCGCACGTGCTGATGCGCTTCTACACCGTGCCGACGGCCAAGGAGGCGCGGCGTTCGGTGGTGTGGGCGATCTGGCTGATCGGCGGCTTCTACCTGCTGACGCTCGTGCTCGGCTACGGCGCCGGCGCGCTCGTCGGCGCCGACGTGATCGCGGCGGCACCCGGGGGCGTGAACTCCGCGGCTCCGCTGCTGGCGCTCAAGCTCGGCGGTCCGGTGCTCCTCGGGTTCATCTCCGCGGTAGCGTTCGCCACGATCCTCGCCGTCGTCGCGGGACTCACGATCACCGCGGCGGCGTCGTTCGCCCACGACATCTACGCGAACGTCATCCAGAAGGGACGCAAGGACGCGGAGGGGAAGCCCGTCGAGCCCGATCCCAACGGCGAGGTGCGGGTCGCCCGTCGGACGGTGATCGTCATCGGCATCCTCGCGATCGTCGGCGGCATCGGGGCGCAGGGGCAGAACATCGCGTTCCTCGTGGCCCTCGCGTTCGCCGTGGCGGCGTCCGCCAACCTGCCGACGATCCTCTACTCGCTGTTCTGGCGCCGATTCACGACGCGCGGTGCGGTGTGGAGCATGTACGGCGGGCTCGGCTCGGCGATCATCCTCATCATCCTGTCGCCCGTGTTCTCCGGCACGCCCACCTCGATGATCCCCGGCATCGACATCGCGATCTGGCCGCTGAACAACCCGGGCATCGTCTCGATCCCGCTCGGGTTCGCGCTCGGCTGGCTCGGGACGATCACCAGCACCCGGCGGGAGTCGCCTCAGCTGGCGGCAGAGATGGAGGTGCGCTCTCTCACCGGCTTCGGGGCGGAGAAGGCCGTCGATCACTGACGCGTCACCCCTCGGGTGCGGGGGACTCACCGGGACTCGAGGTCCAGCAGGAACCTCTTCCGTTCCGGGTGGCCGCCGTAGTGCCCTGCGGAGCCGTCGGACCGCACCACCCGGTGCACGGGCACGATGAGGGAGAACGGTGTGAGCCGACAGGCGGTGCCGACGGCCCTGGCCGCTCCGGGGTGGCCGGCGAGGACCGCGACCTCCCCGTAGCTCAGTGTCTGTCCCCACGGGATCTCGCAGACGGTGCGCAGCGCCGCCCGGTGGAAGCCGTCCACGAGGCGCCAGTCGAGAGCGACATGCTCGTCGAAGCGCACGGGCTCTCCGTCGAAGTACGCCTCCAGGAGCGGGACGAGCTCGTCGGCAGCTCCGGGCACGGGCTCCGGGACGGCGCCGAGCTGCCGAGACACGCCCTCCAGCAGCCAGGGCACCTGCGGATCCGCGGACTCGGACAGATCGAAGCGCACGATGCCGTCGTCGGAGAAGACCGCGAGGGCGTCGCCGAAGGGCGTCGGAGCGAAGTCGTAGCGGAAGGTCATGTCCCCATCCTGACCGTCCGGGTCGACAGCGGAGAACCGGTCGCCGGGTCCGTCGCGCGTTCCGTGGACAACGAGAGCGCACGACCATGCGGGCAGGAGTAGTCCGAGCGAGTGCCGCACCGGCGGTTTTTCACCGGAAACCCGCCGGGGATACCGATCTCCGGCGGTGTCGCGCCTAGGGTGTCAGTGTGTGGCGACGGGAAAGCAGGTCTGCGAACAACACGGCGGTGGACAACGCTGTGTCCCTCGGCGACCTGCGCGACTCGTCCACCGGCGTCGGCATCGCGCACGCCGCGGAGGCGGAGCGCACGCGGCTGCGGGCGGAGGCGGCTGATCTGGGTGGACCCTCGCCGTTGAGCAGCTTCCGCGACGGCCCGGAGTCGGGCATCGACATCTCCAAGGCGCACCCCGGCAGCCTCCCGCAGTTCATCACCGGCAAGTCCACGCTCCTGTCCAATCTCTTCCGCGATGAGGTGGGTCTGCGCACCGCGCGGCTCGCCGCCGAGCGCATCACGGCCAAGAACACCGAGCTGCGCACCGTCCGCGGCATCGAAGCGGTCCACCTCGCCGTCGGCGTCGCACGGTGGCGCATCGGCGGGGCGACCTTCGCCGCCCCCGTCCTGCTGCGGCCGCTCGCGATCCGCCGCCATCACACCGATTTCGAGCTCAAGCTGCAGGGGGCGTTCGAGGTGAACCCGGAGCTCGTGCGGGTCGCCCGCGAGCACTTCGGGCTGACCCTCGATGCGTCAGCGCTCGCCGCACTCGCGTACGACGGCGGCATCTTCAAGCCCCAGCCCGTGATCGACAGCCTGCGCGCGCTGACCCGATCCATCGAGACGTTCTCCGTCGAACCGCGACTCGTCGTCTCCACCTTCGCCGACGTCGCCGGCGCCATGGCCCAGGACGGCGGCAGCCTCGATCATCCCGTCCTCAACGCGCTCGGCGGCCACGTCGGCGATCGTGAGCAGGTCACGGCACCCCGCGCCGTCCCGCACCACGTCGGGCCCGACGACCGTGCGCCCGCCTCGGACAACCTGCTGCTCGATGCGGATGCGGAGCAGGAGGCCGTGCTGGCCCGCATCGCCGCCGGGCACTCCCTCACCGTGGCGACCCTTCCGGGCACCGGAGGGACGCAGACCGTCATCAACGCGCTCGGGGAGCTGGTCCGCGCCGGGAAGAAGGTCCTCGTCGTCTCGGCCCGGCGGTCCACGCTCGACGGTGTTCGTCATCGCCTCGCCGGTATCGGGCTGGACAGCCTCGCGGTGTCGCCGGGGAGCCTGCGCCGCGATCTCGTCCGCGCGATCGGACGCAACGAGAAGGCGACGGCTCCGAAGGTCAGCGAGGTCGACGACGCGCTGGTGCGGCTGCGCACGGTGCTGCGCGACTACCGCGACGCGCTGACCGTCCCCGTCCCCGGTCTCGACGCCTCCGTGCTGGATGCGACCCGACACCTCACCCGGCTCGCCTCGCTTCCCGTCCCCCCGTCGACGACAGCGCGGTTGAGCGTGGATGCGCTGCGCAGGCTGGCAAGGGACCGCACGGACGCGGCCGCGGCGCTGGCGCAGGCCGCGCGCCTCGGAGAGTTCCGCGTCGGGCCGAACGACTCGCCCTGGTACGGCGTCACCTTCGGCAGCACCGAGGCGGCCCGCGCCGCGCACGAGCTCGCCGGACGCCTGCACGCCGACAGCGTGCCCGCCCTGCTCGAGCGCGGGTACGAGCTCATCGCGCAGACGCACATGCGGCCCTTCTCGACGATCGACGAACTCGGCGAGTACCTCGGGCTGCTGGAGGGCATCCGCGACACGCTCGACCGCTTCAGTCCCACCGTGTTCGAGCGGCCGCTCGGGGAGCTCATCCAGGCCCACGGTTCGCGACGGGACGCGCCAGGGATGTCGGGGGCCAATCGTCGTCGGCTTCGTCGCCTGGCCAAGGAATACGTCCGCCCGGGCGTGCACGTGACGGAGATGCACGAGGCGCTGCTGCGCATCCAGACCCAGCGCACCCAGTGGCAGCGGTACGTGGAGGCGGGCGTCGCTCCGGAGATCCCGCTCGGTCTGGCCGATGTGTCCGCCGCATGGCAGCGGGTCGAAGCGGAGTTGGCGGAGCTCGATGCCGCCCTCGGCCGCCGCGAGCCTCTCTCGTCCCTGCCGGTCGCACGGCTCGTGCGCATGCTCGCCGGCCTCGCCGCGAAGTCGGACGTCTTCGAGAACCTCGTCGAGCGGGCCCAGCTGCGCGACAAGCTCGCCCTCCTCGGCCTGGAGCCGCTGCTGACCGAGCTCTCGGTGCGGCACGTCTCCGAGGCGCGGGTGGGGGAGGAGCTCGAGTACGCCTGGTGGCAGTCCCTCCTGGAGCGCGCACTGCAGGACAACCGGGCGCTGCTCGGCGCGAACACCGCCGTGGTCGACCGCCTCGAGCGCGATTTCCGGCTGGTGGACGAGGCCCATGCGGCCATGGCAGGGCCGCTGCTCGCGTGGCAGCTCGCGAACCAGTGGCGCATCGCCATCGTCGACGAGCCCGAGCAGTCGCAGAACCTCCGCCGCGCCCTGACCCAGTCCGCGACGACGGCCGCGGAGGTCGTCAGCGCCGCGCCGACCCTCGTCGACGTGCTGGCTCCGGTCTGGATCTCGTCGCCCTATCTGGTCCCGGAGATCCCGGATGCGGTGGAGTTCGACACCGTGCTCCTCGTCGACGCCGCGGCCATCAACCTCGCCGAGGCGGCGCCGGCCATCCGCCGCGCCCGTCAGGTCGTGGCGTTCGGCGATCCGGTCACGCAGCGTCCCTCTCCCTTCCGCATCGCGGTCGACCCCGCCGAGGAGTGGGAGGAGGAGGTCCCGTTCGATGACGTCTCGGTCTTCGAGCGCCTGTCCGAGCTGTTCCCGGTGATGACCCTGACTCGCAGCTACCGGGCCGGCGGCGAGGATCTCGCGGAGCTCATCAACGACGCGTTCTACGGCGGCGAGATCGTCTCCCTCCCGTGGGCCGGTTCGTACCTGGGGCGCGGCAGCCTCACCGTCGACTACGTCGAAGGCGGTACCGGCGCGCCCGACCCCGTCTCGGGGGCCGTCGAGAGCCCGGACGCCGAGGTCGCCCGCGTCGTCACCCTCGTCGTCGAGCATGCGGTGCACCGCCCGACCGAATCGCTCATGGTCGTCACCGCCAGCACCCGCCATGCCGAGCGCGTGCGCGCCGCCGTGACCGCCGCCTTCGCGGGACGCTCCGACGTCGCCGACTTCGTCGCCCGCGACACCGCGGAGCCGTTCGCGGTACTCACCCTCGAGGAGTCCGTCGCGGAGAGCCGCGACCGTGTCATCTTCTCCCTCGGCTTCGGGCTCACGAAGCACGGCCGTGTCCTCAGCGACTTCGGCGATCTGTCGACGCCCGACGGCGAGCGGCTCCTGACCGTCGGGATGACCCGCGCACGGCGCTCGATGGTCATCGTCTCGTCCATCCGCCCCTCGGCGTTCGACGACGGGCGCCTCGAGCACGGCGCGGCCACGCTCATGTCGATCCTCGGCGGTCTCGCGGCCCGTGCCCGCGACGCGCGACTGGAGGACCTGGCCGACCCGCTCACCCTCGCACTGGCCAGGGAGCTCCGGCGTCTCGGGGCTTCCGTCGACGTCGACTATCGGGGACTCCTGCCGCTCGTGGCGCAGCACAACGGCAAGGCGGTCGTGATCGAGTCCGATCCGGAGTCCCGGGGAGAATCCCTGCGCGAGACGCTGCGGCTGCGCCCTCATGTGCTCCGTCGCCTCGGCTGGCACTACGTCCGCGTGCACGCGTTCGACCTCTACAGCGACCCGCGCACCGTGGCGTCCCGGATCGCGACGGTGCTCGGCATCTCGGAGACGGCCCCGCGCGCGGAGAACGACACGCAGCCCCTCGATCTCGGCGATCACCGGAATGACTGAGGGCCGGGACGAGCCGCGGCAGCGGGTCGTCCGGGTGCCGGGCTCCCGGCGGGCGCGGCTGACGCCGGTCGATGGCAGCGATCCGGCACCGGAGGTCGCGGAGGGCGGCGCGCCGCAGCGGTCGGCGCCCGGCGACCGGAAGGGTCCCAACGACGACCAGCTCCTCCGCGACGTGCCCCCGCATTACTGACGCGTCCGCCCCCGGAAAAAGGAAGACCCACGGCCCTCCGAGGAGAGCCGTGGGTCGTGAGGGCGGTGCGGTCAGACGCCGCGCGGGCCCTGCTGGGTCTTGAGCAGATCGCGGATCTCGACGAGCAGCTCCGCCTCGGTCGCGGCGGCCGGCTCCTCCTCCGGCTCCTCGGCCGGCGTGCCCTTGCGCGCCTCGACGTGGGCCTTGAACGTGTTCATCGGCAGGACGAAGACGAAGTAGACCACCGCGGCGACGGCGAGGAAGCTGATGAGCGCCGAGATGAGGTCGCCGATCGGGAAGACGACCTCTTCGCCGTAGATGTTGGTGACAGGGATGCCGAACTTGCCGGCGGCATCGGCCTTGAGGAAGAGCGCGATGAGCGGGTTGATGATGCTGTTCACCACGGCCGTCACGACGGCCGTGAAGGCGGTGCCGATGACGACCGCGACGGCCAGATCGATGACGTTCCCGCGGAGCAGGAAGTCCTTGAAACCTTTGAGCATGGAAACCCCCAAGTCGACTGGGCCTCAGTTCGAGGCGGGAGTCGACGCAGCAGCCGGTTTGGCGCTCGTCGTCGAATCCGACTTCGATGATGCCGAAGCATCCTTCGAACCCCCGGATTTGGCGCGCGAGTCCGTGCGATAGAAGCCGGAGCCGTTGAAGGTCACGCCGATCGAGCCGTACTGCTTGCGCAGGGCGCCGCCGCACTCGGGGCAGACCGTGAGCGCGTCGTCGGAGAAGCTCTGGACGGCGTCGAACTGGTGCCCGCACGCGGTGCAGGCATAGGCGTAGGTGGGCATGGCGGTCCTTGCGGGTCAGCGTCGCCGGGGCGACAGATGCAGCGTCTGCGACGGGGTCACGATGCCGTCGACCGGCTGGTCGTGCACCTCACGCGGCAGTTCGTCGAGTACCTCGGAATCATAGATCACCGCGTACACCGGAGGGCATTTCTCCATGGAGCCGATGGTCTTGTCGAAGTAGCCGCGGCCCCAGCCCATCCGCATCCCCGAGCGGTCGACGGCGGCGGCGGGGACGATCATCAGGTCGACGTCGTTCACCGCGATCGGACCGAGCACCTCGCCCGTGGGCTCCGGCAGCCCGTACAGGCCCTCCGCGATCTCCTCGGTGTCGTCGGCGACGGCCCAGTCCAGCAGTCCGTCGGAGCGGGTGACCGGGAGGAGGACCCGGATCCCGCGGCGGACCGCGCGAGTCACGAACTCCCTGGTGCCCGGCTCCGTGGTGGTGGAGAGGAAGCAGGAGACGGAGCGGGCCCCGAGCTCGTCGACGAGGGCGTCGAGGCGTTCGCCGATCGCCTCGGCGGCGGCCTCGCGCTGCGGATCGGACAGCAGCTGACGCCGCTCGCGCAGCTCGGCGCGGAGGGCTCGCTTGGCGTGCTCGACGTCGTTAGCCATGGTCCGAGTCTAGGGCGGCCCCCACCGGTAGGCTGTGGGAATGGCTCACGAGAAGATCAAGGCTGTCATTCCCGCTGCCGGGCTGGGGACACGATTCCTGCCCGCGACGAAGGCGATGCCGAAGGAGATGCTCCCCGTCGTCGACAAGCCGGCGATCCAGTACGTCGTCGAGGAGGCGGCGAACGCCGGGATCGAGGACATCCTCGTGATCATCGGGCGCAACAAGAACGCCATCTCCAACCACTTCGACTCCGTGCCGGAGCTCGAGGTGAAGCTCATGGAGAAGGGCGACACCGGTCGCCTGGAGCGCGTGATGAAGTCGAGCGACCTCGCCGACATCCACTTCGTCCGCCAGGGCGAGCCCAAGGGTCTCGGCCACGCCGTGCTCCGCGCTCGGACGCACGTCGGCGACAGCTCGTTCGCGGTGCTGCTCGGTGACGACCTCATCGACGAGCGCGACCCGCTGCTCACGGAGATGATCGCGGAGCACGAGCGCACGGGTGCCGCCGTCATCGCCCTCATGGAGGTCGACCCGGACAACATCCACATGTACGGCGCCGCCGCCGTCGAGGCGATCGAGGGCTCGGACGCCGTTCGTGTCACGGGCCTCGTCGAGAAGCCCGCCAAGGAGGACGCCCCCTCCAACCTCGCGATCATCGGTCGCTACGTGCTCCCGGCGTCGGTCTTCGAGATCCTCGAGCGCACCGAACCCGGAAAGGGCGGCGAGATCCAGCTCACCGACGCGCTCCAGGAGCTGGCGACGGCGGACGGCGGACCCGGCGTGGTCGGCGTCGTCTTCGGAGGCCGCCGCTACGACACCGGTGACCGCGTGGACTACATCAAGGCGATCGTGCAGCTCGCGGCCGACCGTGACGACCTGGGCTCCGAGCTCCGCCCCTGGCTCAAGGACTTCGCGGAGCGCCTCTAGGCGCCTCGTGGTCGTCGGAGGTGCGGCGTGGAGCTGTCGACGGGGATGCGGCACGGACCGGTCGAGCTACGTCTCATCCGGACGAAGGACGCGCGGCCTCTGCAGCAGGAGCTGCTCGCCAATCGCGCGTGGCTGCAGCCGTGGGAGGCGACCATCCCGCACGGAGCGGTCTCCTTCGACATGCGGGTCAGCATCCGTCGCCTGCTCCAGCAGTATCGGGACGGCGGCGGCTACCCGTTCGTGATGGAGTACGACGGCGAGGTCGCCGGACAGCTGAACGTCTGGGGCGTCGCCCGGGGCTCGCTGTGCTCGGCGACGATCGGCTACTGGGTGAGTGAGCGGTTCGCGGGTCGGGGGATCACCCCGACCGCGGTCGCGCTCGCCACGGACGCCTGTTTCACGGAGTACGGGCTGCATCGGATGGAGATCTGCATCCGCCCCGAGAACGCCGCGAGTCTGCGGGTCGTGCAGAAGCTCGGCTTCCGATACGAGGGGCTGCGCCGCCGGTACATCCACATCGACGGGGACTGGCGTGATCACTACGCCTTCGCCCTCACGCAGGAGGAGGTTCCGCAGGGTGTCCTCGCCCGGTGGATCCACGGACAGGTGCCGCCGCAGGCGGCGACGATCCCGCCGGCGGACCGTCTCACCCTCTGACGCCCCCATCGCGGGAGGACTCGCCGCGACACGCGCCCCGACTGCACGGCGCGGCCGGTCCGCCGCCGTTACCGTTGACCTATGGACGGGCCGGTGCTGAGTGGGGGAGTGATCGTGCTCGTCGCCGTGCTCCTGTGGATGCTGTATCTCCTGCCCTCCTGGCGGGGCCGCTTCCAGTACAACGCCGCTGAGCGCAACGCCGTGCGGCTGAATCAGGCGCTGCGGATCCTCGCCGAGACGAGTGAGACTCCCGGCGAGGTGCACATGGAACTCAACGCCCGCACCGTCGTCGCGCAGCAGAAGCTCGCGAAGCGGTTGCAGGCCGAGCGGGAGGCCGCAGAGCTCGAAGCGCTCCGCCAGGAGCTCGCTGCGACCCGCGCCGATCCCGTGATCCGTCAGGCCCGCGCCCGCCGCCGCGTGCGTCTGGCGGCGACCGGCGCGCTCGTGCTCGGACTCGTCGCCGTCGGTCTCGGCATCTGGCAGCTCCTCGCCACCGGGGGCGCCGTGCTCCTCTGGAGCGGTGGAGCCACGGCGCTCGTGGCGACCATGGTCCTGCAGCGGATGGCGTCGGTCGCGCTGCGCGCCGCCCGTCGTCCGCAGGCCGCGGCGGTCGAGACCGTCGAGAGGAGAGAGGCCCCGGTCCTGCACGACCAGGGCCCCGCCACCTGGACTCCGCGTCCGCTTCCGGAGCCGATGGTGTCGGTCACAGGATCCCGCGCACAGGCGGCTCGCGCCGAGATCGATGCGCAGGAGGAGCGCCGCAAGGCCGCCCGAGTGGCCGCGCTCCGTGCCCGTGCCGAGGAGATGGCGCCGCCGGCGCCGGTCACCCTCCTGGCGGCATCGACGGAATCGCCGTACGCACGTATGGGATTCGTCGACGACGCCGAGATCGAGGAGCACGTGCGCCGGCTTCTGCAGCGCCGGGCCGCCGGTTGACGGCTGCGGTGAGCGCGGGTCTCCACCGCTGATACCGGATGCGGGAGAGTGTCGCTCCTCGCGTCAGCGCCGCTCGGGGCCGTAAAGTCGTGGGATGGGAACCATGCAGTACGGCTCCGGCAGCGAGATCCAGATCGAGGACCGCGCCCTGGCCCATCTGAAGGTCGCGATCGCGACCAAACTCCGTCGGAACGAGAGCTTCACGCTGTCCTGGAAGCACCCCGACGGGGATGTGCCGGGGCGCTCGACGATCTGGCTGCATCCGTCGATCCCGCTGCGCTTCACCTTCGGCGAGCCGGAGACGCCGGAGCTGAACGTGAAGTGGGTCCAAGCCCTCATGCTCGAGGCGAGCTCGTCGGGGGGCATCAGCCTCGTGGACGAGGTCATCGACGGCCCGGCCGACTGAGCGCCTCCGCTACTCGGCGGGGTACGCCTGTGTGGCGAGCTGCTGCGCGAGGTGCGCCGCGTTCCGGGCTGCCGTCGTGATCGCGGAGCTCACGGCCTCCGGAGTCTCGTCGAGGTCCTTGTAGTCCACGGTCTGCATGGCCTCGCCGTTCCAGTAGACCGAGGTCTGCGCGGGGATCGTGTACCCGATGTCGTTCAGCGCCTGGAAGAGGATCGCGGAGATGTGGTGAGCGCCGTCCTCGTTCCCGAGCACGCCGGCGATGGCGACCTTGTCGAACAGGATCGGGCGGCCCTGCTCGTCCGTCTCGCTGAGCTCGGCGTCGAGGCGCTCCAGCACGCGCTGGGCGACGCTCGAGTGCTGTCCCATCCACGTGGGCGTGACGAACACGAGGATGTCGGCGTCGAGGACGCGCTGTCGCAGGGTCGGCCACTGGTCGCCGTCACCCATGTCCTTCTCGACGCCGGGTCGGATGTCGACATCGACCGCTCGGACGAGGTCGCCCGTCACGCCGTGCTCGGCGAGGGCATCGAGGAGCTGACGCGCGAGCAGATCCGAGCTCGACGACGCGGGGGAGGGCTTGAGCGTGCAGGAGATCGCGACGGCGGTGAGTGGAGTGTTCATGCTCCGACCCCACCAGAGATCCGGGCGGCGGCACAGGGCCTTTCCGGGTCCGGGCTATCCTGGTAGAGCACCGACGACAGGAGATCCCGTGATCCTCAGCTTCCTCTTCTTCATGATCATGTTCCTCGGAGGCTTCTGGCTGCTGGGGATCGCGCACGAGATGCCGGACACGCTCGCCGCCCTCACCTTCGTCGGCGGCATCCTGCTCGTCTCGCTGGCCCTCGGGTTCGCGATGCGTCAGCGCGGTTCCGCCACGCGTCGCTCCAAGAACTGGACCGGCAGCCCGACCGAGTGATCGCCGCGGGGCTGTGCCCCGCGCTCACCGTCGCCGGGCGAGCCTCGCTTCGAGGTTCGCCCGCACCGCCGGCCACTCCGGCTCGATGATGGAGTACTCCACGCTGTCCCGGAGCGCGCCGTTGCGGTAGCGGCTGATGGCCCGCATCACACCGTCCTGCTTCGCGCCCAGTCGCTCGATCGCGGCGCGCGACTGGAAGTTCACCCACTGGGTCGTCAGCCCGACCCGGAAGACCCCGAGCGTCTCGAAGGCGTGGCGGAGGAGCAGCAGCTTCGATTCCGCATTGGTACCCGTGCCGTGGGCGGACGGGCGGTTCCAGGTGTATCCGATGTGCAGCCGGGGGACGTCGGCGACGATGTCGTAGTACGAGGTGAGCCCCAGCACGCGACCGGCGGCGTCGAAGGCCGTGAACGGCACCATCTCGCCGGTGGCGACGAGGCCCAGGCGCCGGTCGACCTCGGCGGCGACTCCATCGGGTGCCGGAACAGAGGTGTACCAGGCCGTCTTCCACAGGTCGCCCTCGGTGACCGCTTCGACGAGCCCGTCGACGTGCGACCGGTCGAGAGGGCGGAGCTCGACGAGCTCACCGGTGAGAGTGACGGGGGCGGGGGCGACGTGGAAGGCCATGAGGTCATTCAACCAGCGTCGGGCGCTGCGCCCGGCCCTCAGGCGGGGACGGCCAGGTGCTCCCGGCTCAGCACGCGCTGGAACGCGAGGACGATCTCGATCGTCACGTCCAGCTCGAAGGCGAGGCTGGCCAGATGTGTGCCGCGCAGCTGCTCCGCCGCCGCGTAGGCCGCCGGCGTGATCAGGCGTCGCGCGGCCCACTCGTCGGCCTGCCGCTCCTGCCGAGCGCGAAAGGCGGGGTGCCGTGTGGGCACGTGGCCGAGGTGGGCGTGACCGAGTTCGTGGGCGAGCACGCTGCGGGCGGTGCGCCTGCTCATCCCCGGAGCGAGCCGGATCGTCCGGGTGGCGGGTTGGAAGCCGCCGGGTGTGGGCCCGGGGCGCTCGACCACGCGGAGCCCGAGGTCGTCGGCCAGACGGAGGAGCTGCTGCATGGGCCTCCGTCCGGTCGGTGTCGTCTACTCGTAGAGGTCGTCGGTGTCCGTCTCGCCGGTGGATCCGGATTCGAAGGCGACCTCGCGGGCATTATCGCGTGGGGTGGCGACATCGGTGCGGCGCCGGAGGGGGGTGACGATCGCCGACGTGCCGTCGGCGGCCAGACGCTCCTCGGCCCGGGCGACGAGGATGTGCGGCTCGACTCCCAGCGTGGCGCACACCGCGTAGACGACGGGCACCGGGATCGCGCGCTTGCCGGTCACGTAGTTGTCCAGCGCGCTCCGGGCGATGCCCACGTCGCGTGCCATGGCGGCGATGCTGCTTCGTGCCGCCGCGATCTCCGCCCGCATCTGACGGCCGACCGCCTCGTTGAACTCCTCGGCTGGTGTCTTCATCCGGCTCACCTTAGCAGCGGGTCGAGAGCAGGATGCCGTCATATTGGTCCCTCGTGACCCGACGAGTGTCCGTGCGTGGCGGTACCGTAGGCGCATGGGGACAGAACTGCGTCATCTGGTGGCATCGGCGGTGGAGGCTGCGCGCCTGCACGCCGGAGTGTCGTTCATCGAGCTCTCGGAGCGGGCCAGAATCGCGCCGGCCGCGCTGACCGACCTTCTCGAAGAGCGCGCGGACTTCACGATGGAGGATCTGGCGGGGATCGCGACGGTCCTCGGCGTCCCCGTCACGCGGCTGCTTCCCTGCGCGCCGTAGACGATGTCCGCTCGCGCCTCGGACCGGGCGATGCGATGAAGTAGCGTGGGCGCATGAAGACCGTTTCCTTCGGATCGACGACCGCTCCGGCCCTGATCGCCGGGATGATGCGCATCGACAGCCTCGACGACGAGCAGATCCGCGACCTGTACGCGACCGCCCGCGACGCGGGCATCGACTTCTTCGACCACGCAGACATCTACGGCGGGCAGATGCACCGCTGCGAAGCGCGATTCGCCGATGCCCTCCAGCTCAGCGCCACGGAGCGGGACGAGGTCGTGCTGCAGACCAAGTGCGGCATCGTGCCGGCGCAGGGCATGTTCGACTTCTCCTACGACCACATCATCGCGCAGGTCGAAGGCTCGCTCGCGGCCCTCCGCACGGACCGCATCGACGTGCTCCTGCTGCACCGGCCGGACGCCCTGGTCGAGCCGGACGAGGTGGCGCGCGCCTTCGATCATCTCGAGTCCTCGGGCAAGGTGCGGGCGTTCGGGGTGTCCAACCACACGCCCTCGCAGATCGAGCTGCTGAAGACCGCGGTGGGGCAGCCCCTGGTCGCGAACCAACTGCAGCTGTCCCTCACGCACGCGCCGATCATCGCGCAGCCCGTGGCCGCGAACATGGCGGGCCACGACCAGAGCATCGGACGGGACGGCGGCGGCATCGTCGACTACTGCCGGATCCACGGCATCACCGTGCAGGCGTGGTCGCCGTACCAGAGCGGCTTCGGCGGCGGGGTCTTCCTCGGGCACCCCGACTACCCCGAGCTCAACGCCGTGATCGAGCGCCTGGCGGGGATCCACGGAGTGACGCCGACGGCGATCGCCACCGCTTGGATCACCCGTCACCCCGCCGGGATGCAGGTGGTCCTCGGGACGACGACACCGCACCGCGTCCAGGAGGCCGCGGCCGGGGCGGATGTCGTGCTCACCCGGGCCGAGTGGTACGAGCTCTTCCGCGCCGCGGGACACTTGCTGCCGTGATCCCTCCGCTCCTGCCCGCGCGTCGTCTACCCTGATCCCATGCCGTTCCTGTTCTCGCTCCTGGTCATCGCGCTGATGATCGGTGCACTGATCGACATCATCACGCGCGACGACTCGCAGGTGAAGTACCTGCCGAAGATGGTCTGGATCATCATCGTGATCCTCCTGCCGTTGATCGGCAGCGCGCTGTGGTTCGCGATCGGCCGGGAGTACGGGGAGGCCGGCGTCCCCCTCCCGCGGATGCGGCGAGCCGAGCGTCCGTCCGCCCCGACGGCCACCGTCGCACGGCCTGCGCCGTCGGTGGACACCCGTTCGACCGAGCAGCAGATCGCGGACCTCGACCGCGAGATCGAGGAGTGGCGGCTGCGCGAGGAGATCGAGAAGCGCCGTCGCGAACGCGGAGACGACGCCCTCCCGCAGTCCTAGCGATCGACCGCTCCGGGGCTGTCAGGATGCCGTCATGAGCATCCTCGTGAACGTCGACAACTTCGCCCTCGCCGAGACCCACCGCATGATGCGCGACCTCCAGAAGGAGGCCGGGGGTGTGGATCGGTTCCTGCACAACAGGGCTCCGGCCGCGATCGACCGGCAGACCGTGATCCGGCTGAACCGGGACACGCTCTACAGCTTCGCCGTCCTGGACATCAGCGAGGGAGCCGCCTTCACGATCCCGGAGCACGGCGACCGCTACCTCTCGGCGATGGTCGTCAACGAGCATCACTACGTGGATGCGATCTTCCACGAGGCGGGCGAGCACACCCTCACGACGGCGCAGTTCGGGACGCCGTACGTCGTGCTCGCCGTGCGCATCCTCGTCGACCCCACCGACCCGACCGATGTGGCGGCGGTGACCGCCCTCCAGGACCGCATCGCCCTGCGCAGCGGGGCGGCCACGCCGTTCGCCATGCCGGACTACGACACCGTCAGCCTCGACGAGACCCGCCGGGCGCTGCTCGCGTTGGCCCGGAACCTCCGGGGCTTCGACCGCATGTTCGGCAGCGCGGACGAGGTCGACCCGGTGCGGCACCTCATCGGCACGGCGGCGGGCTGGGGAGGGCTTCCTTCGTCCGAGGCGAGCTACATCGGCGTCGACCCGCGTCTGCCGGTGGGCCGGTACGAGCTCACGGTCGGCGAGGTCCCCGTCGACGGCTTCTGGTCGATCTCGGTGTACAACGCGGACGGCTTCTTCGAGCCGAACGATCGCGACGCCTACACGATCAACGACATCACCGGCGTCCGCAACGACGACGGCACGCTCACCGTCCGCTTCGGCGACCACCCGGAAGGCCTGCCGAACGTCCTGCCGATCACGGAGGGCTGGAACTACCTGGTCCGGCTCTATCGCCCCCGTCCCGAGGTGCTCGACGGCAGCTGGACGTTCCCGACGCTCCAGGAATCGGCTTGACCCTGACGCGGCGTGAGGCGCGACCGTGGAGTCATGACTGATCACTACAACGCCTTCGAGATGAGCCCGGTGCCGACGCCCGGGCCCGACACGGTCGCACCGGAGCTGTTCCGGGGCATCTACGGGATGCCCGCTTTCATCACCGTCCCCACGACGGATCTCGCCGCCTCGGTCGAGTTCTGGACGCGGGGCCTGGGGTTCTTCGAGCTCTTCGGGGTGCCGGGGCGGATCGTCCACCTCCGGCGGTGGGCCTTCCAGGACGTGCTGCTCGTGCCGGCGGAGACAGAACAGGAGGCCGTGCCGGACTTGCGGGTGAGTTTCGCGTGCGTGCTCGGCCAGATCGACCCGCTCGTCGAGGCCTGCCGGGCGTGGGATCCCGGCGCCGTCGGGGAGCCGATCGACACGCCCTGGAACACGCGGGATGTGGAGATCGTGACCCCTGAGAAGGTGCGCGTCGTCTTCACGGCGGCGAAGCCCTACGAGCCGGGGAGCGTCGAGGCGGCCACCCTCGCGCAGATGGGTATCCGTCCGCCCGCGGACCCGGCGGACAGCGGAGGAGGAGCGGATGCCGGATGACAGCGGCACCGCGGACCTGACCGTCGGTCGGGCCGCGGCGCTCGCCGGAGTGACGGTGCGGACGCTGCATCACTGGGACGACATCGGCCTGGCTCGCCCGTCCGCGCGTTCGTCGGCGGGATACAGGGTGTACACGGACGTCGATCAGGAGCGCCTGCGGCGGATCGTCGTCTATCGAGAGCTCGGTCTCGGTCTCGACGCGATCCGTCGGCTGCTGGACGATCCGGCCACGGACATCCTCACCGCGCTGCGCACGCAGCAGGGGGAACTCGCGGCCCGGATCGCACGTCTGACCGCTCTGCAGGCCGATCTGGAGCGGATGGTGTCCGCCCACGAGCGCGGTCTGATGCTGAGCGAGGGCGAACAACGCGCAGTCTTCGGGCCGGACTGGAACCCGGCCTGGCCTCTCGATGCGCGCCGTCGCTGGGGCGACACGGTGCAGTGGCAGCAGTACGCGGAGCGATCCGCCGCGCGCGATGCGGGGGAATGGCAGGCCGTCGCGGACGCGATGCGGGAGGTGGAGTCGGCCCTCGCGACGGCGATGGATGCCGGTGCGGCTCCGGGGACGGCGGACGCCGACGCGCTCGTCGAGCGGCACCGCGCGGTCTTCTCGGCCTACTTCCCGCTGACCAGGGAGATGCAGGTCATCCTCGGCCGGCTGTTCACCACGGACCCCGGCTACGCGGCGCACTACGACGGCATCCGCCCGGGGCTGGCGGAGTGGTTCCGGCGCAGCATCGAGGCCGAGGCCCGGCGTCACGGCGTCGACCCGGAGTCCGCGACCTGGCGGTGACCCCGCTCCGCCCGTCGGGATCAGGCCGCGCGCGGTCCGGAGCTCACGTCGGCGACGGCGAACGAGGCGCGGACGGCCTCTTCCAGGTCGGGGTAGCGGAAGGTGAAGCCGGCGGCGGTGAGCTTCTCGGGCAGGACCCAGCGGCTCTTCAACACGAGCTCGGTCTCGGTGCGGATGCCGATCGCGCCGAGCTCGAGCATCCAGCGCGGCATCGGCGGGCCGACCTTCGCCCCCAGCACCCGGCGCACGGTGGCCATGAAGGCGGCGTTGTCGACGGGGTGCGGCGAGGCGGCGTTGACCGGGCCCTCCAGCGCCGGGGTCTCCTCGAGGAACTCGATGATGCGCGCCACATCCTCGATGTGGATCCAGCTGAAGCGCTGCCGACCGCGACGGGCGCCGGGGAGGTGTGCGGTCCCGGCGGCCCGGCGTGCGGGGCCGACCGGCCAGAACCCGTCGTACTGCGGGCCGCCGAGGCCCAGTCGGGCGAGCGTGCGGAGGGGTTCCAGCACGCCGCCGTCGCCGAGGACGATGGCGCTGCGGAGAGCCACGCGACGGGTGCCGGGCAGCGCGTCGGCGAAGAGCGCGCGCTCCCACGCCTTGGCGACCTCGACCGAGAAGCCGGTGCCGATCTCGCCGGATGACTCCGTCATCGGCCGGTCCTCGGCATGTCGGTAGATGGTGGCCGTGGAGGAGTTGACCCACAGCGGCGGCGGAGTGGCGGCGCGGGAGATCGCGCGGCTCAGGGCTGCGGTCGTGTCCAGTCGGGAGCGGAAGATCTCGGCCCGGTTGCGCGGCGTGTACCGGCAGTTCACGCTCTTGCCCGCGAGGCCGATCACGAGGGACGACCCATCGACGGCGGCATCGATGCCGCCCTGGTCGCCCCAGGACAGGTCGCTGCCGGAGCGGGAGATCGTGACGACCTCGCGCCCGGCATCCCGCAGGCGTGCAGCGAGATACCGTCCCATGAAGCCCGTCGCTCCGCCGATGACCACCCGGTCCGTGCTCATGCGTCGTCGTCCTTCCGATCCGGTTCCAGGATGTAGCTGAAGTCGCCGCGGTATTCGTAGAGGCGCCCGAGGAGCGGCGCATCCACGGTCAGCCGCACGCGCTGCCGCTCGGCCTCCTCGTCCCAGCGCTCGACGAGCCGGACGACAGGGGCCACGACCCGCGGGATGCGGAGCCGGAAGCGCCCGACGCGGATGCCCACCGCGCGACTCGTCAGGTGCAGGGCGCCGGCACGGGGCTCCACGTCGAAGCAGGCCACGACCAGGCCGGGCTCGCCGAGCTCGTCGACGATGCGGCCGTGCCTGGTCGGGGCCACGGCATCGCGCATCACCCACGGCCCGCCCGCGAATCGGAAGGTGCGCTCGGCGATCGCCCGGGAGGCGATGGTGCGGTTCTCGATGCGGAACGGCACGTCGCGCTCCCAGCGGGCGGCGATCACCCCGCGCCGTTCGAGGCGGCGGAGCAGGGGCCAGAGGGCCCGGCGGGGCGTGCCGACGCGCTGGAACGTCCCTTCGCCGACGCCGACCATCCCGTCGGGGACCGCCTGGAAGTAGGCCCGCAGCCGGGGGTGCAGCTCGGTGAGACGCGCGCCGAGAGCCCTCGCGTACGGGGACTGCGGCACGGGCGTCACGCTTCGAGCCTAGCCCGCGGAGGACCCCTCCCGGCCCGCGTCGTCGGTCGGGCGGAGCAAGCGGTCGAGGAGGGCGAGGGCCTCATGCTGCGGAGCGGTGTCGTCCAGGAGCCACTGCGTCTGCAGGCCGTCCGAAGCGGCGACGACGAGGGCGGCGACCGCGAGCGGATCGACGTCCGTACGGATGCTTCCGTCCTTCTGCTGCTCCCGGACCGTCTCGGCGATGTCGGCCCGCAGGCGGGCGAAGCGCTCGGTCGCGAACCTGCGGGCGGCGGGGTGGCCCTCCTCGAGAGCGCTGGCGACGAGCGTGGAGTAGAGCTGCACCAGACCGGGCACCTCGCGGTTGGCCCTGGCCGACCGGATCATGCCCTCGACGGGGTTCGCGGGTTCCGGGTCGGTCTTCCGTTCCGGCGCGTTGCTCTCGACGTAGACCGCGACGAGCAGCTCCTCCAGCGACCCGAAGTAGTGGGTGAGGGCGGCATGCGTCACCCCCACCGCCTTCGCGATCGCCCGCAGGCTCGTGCGGTCGGCGCCCCGGGCCGCGAACACCTCGATCGCGCGGTCCAGGATCTCCTGGCGCCGCGCGACGCCCTTGGCGTAGGCGCCGCGCGGGCGCGGGCGTTCGGAGTCCTCGGAGGGTGCGGGGGGCATGGCCCGAGTCTAGCGACAGAAAACTTCCATGTGGAGGTATTCGGTGCTAGCGTGCCTCCGGGGCGCGATGCCCGCCTGTCACCGACGACCGAGGAGCACGACCGATGACGATCCAGACCTCTCTCCAGCTGTTCACGATCCGCGAGCAGCTGGAGGCCGACCTCGAGGGCACGCTCGCCGCCGTCGCGGCGCGCGGATTCAGCGCGGTCGAGCCCTACGACTTCGTCCGCCGGGCGGAGGCGATGGCTGCCGCGGTGTCGGCCGCTGGACTGACGGCCCCCTCCGGGCATGCCTTCCTCGCCACGCCGACCTTCGTGCGCCCGGACGGTTCCGGCACGACGGCCCCCGTCCCTTCGCCGGCGGAGGTCTTCGCGGCCGCGAAGACGCTCGGCATGGACACGGTGATCGATCCGTACACCGAGCCTGCGCGCTGGGAACAGGTCGATCAGATCGTCGAGACCGCCCGGCTGCTCAACGAGGCGGCGGAGATCGGCGCCGAGGCCGGCGTCCGGGTCGGCTACCACAACCACGCGCATGAGCTGGAGGCGGTGTTCGACGGGGTGACCGGGCTGGAGGTCCTCGCGGAGCACCTCGATGAGCGCGTCGTGCTGGAGGTCGACCTGTACTGGGTGGCCCGCGGCGGTGTCGACCCGGTGACCCTCGTGGAGCGTCTCGGCGAGCGCGTGATCGCCGTGCACGCGAAGGACGGCACCCTCGACCCCGCGCTGCTGGACGCCTACCCGCCCGCGGATCAGGTGCCCGCGGGCGACGGGGCGGTGCCGCTCCGGGAGGCCATCGCCGCCGCGCCGGCGCTCGAACTCGCCATCGTCGAGTTCGACCACTACGACGGCGATCTGTTCGACGCCATCGAGCGCAGCCGGGTCTTCCTCGACGCCGAGGCGGCGCGCTGATGGTGCGCGGCGGCGACGTCGTCGGCGTCGGCCTCATCGGCGCGGGCAACATCAGCGACCAGTATCTGCAGAACCTCACGCGCTTCCCGGACGTAGAGGTGCGGGCGATCGGCGACCTCGTCGAGGAGCGTGCACGCGCGCAGGCCGCGGCGTACGGGGTGCCGCGAGCCGGGGGCGTCGAGGTGGTGCTCGATGATCCCGACATCGACATCGTCGTGAACCTCACGATCCCCGCCGCGCACGTCGCCGTCTCGGAGGCGATCGTCGCCGCGGGGAAGCACGTGTGGACGGAGAAGCCGCTCGGCGTGGACCGCGAGGAGGCGCGAGGCCTGCTGGAGGCGGCCGCGGCGGCCGGACTCCGCGTCGGCGTCGCGCCGGACACCGTCCTCGGTCCCGGCGTGCAGACCGCGAAGCGTGCCATCGCCCGCGGCGACATCGGCCGCCCGCTGTTCGGCCAGACGACCTTCCAGTGGCAGGGGCCGGAGATCTTCCACCCGAACCCCGCGTTCCTCTACGCGAAGGGGGCGGGGCCGCTCCTCGACATGGGGCCGTACTACGTCTCGACCCTCGTGCACGTCTTCGGGCCGGTCGCCGCGGTCGCCGCCCTCGGGCTGCAGGGATCGCCGACCCGCCGGGTACAGGTCGGCGATCGCGCCGGGGAGGAGTTCCCGGTCGAGATCCCGTCCACGCTCAGCGTCCTGATGGACTTCGAGGGTGGCGGACAGGCGCAGAGCCTCTACAGCACGGACTCGCCGCTGGTGCGGCAGGGGATCGTGGAGATCACGGGGACCGAGGGCACCCTGGTCATCCCCGACCCGAACACGTTCGGCGGGCCGATCACGATCACCCGGCCGCTGTCCCGACACTTCGTGCCGCCGGAGCCGGTGGTGCAGGAGGTCATCGACGTCGTGCCGGAAGGCGTGCTCGCGGGGCGCGGGCTCGGGCTGCTCGACATGGCGCGCGCGATCGCCGAGGGCCGACCGCACGTCGCCACCGGCGAGTTCGGGTACCACGTGCTCGACACCCTGCTCTCGATCGAGGAGGCTGCGGCGCGGCGCACCTTCGTGGAGGTCGCGAGCACGCTGGATCAGGTGGGCGCGCTGCCCGCCGACTTCGATCCCTTCGCGGCGACGTAGCGGTCGACGTTCGCGGGGGAGAGCACCTCGCGGGCGACCATGATCGCCGCCCCCAGCACCGCCGCGCGGTCACCTGCCTGCGACTGCACGATCGCAAGGTGCTGGGTGGCGAGCGGGATCGAGCGGCGGTAGACGACCTCGCGGACCCCGGCGAGCAGATGCTCGCCGGCGCGGGCGATGCTGCCGCCGAGCACGATGATCGACGGGTTCAGCAGGTTCACGACCGTCGCGAGCACCTCGCCGACGTCGCGGCCGGCCTGACGGGTGGCCTCGATGGCTGCCGCATTGCCGGCGCGGACGAGGCCGACGACGTCGGAGGCAGTGTGCACGTCATGCCCCTCGGCGCGCAGCGCGACGGCGAGGGCCGACCCGCTCGCGAGGGCTTCGAGATCCCGTTCATCGCCCGGCTGCCGCGCCGAGCCCGCGCTCATCGGCACCTGGACGTGGCCCATGTCGCCCGCCGACCCCTGGGCACCGCGCTGGAGCTGCCCGCCGGCGATGATCCCTGCGCCGATTCCCGTCGACACCTTCACGAACACGAGGTCGTCCACCCGGGGCCAGCTCGTGGCCTGCTCGCCGAGGGCGAGGATGTTCACGTCGTTGTCGACGAGGACCGGCACGTCGAACGTGCGCTGCACGTAGCCCGGGACGTCGAACCGGTCCCAGCCCGGCATGATCGGCGGGTTCGTCGGGCGCCCCGTGGAGTGCTCGACGGGGCCGGGGACGCCGATGCCCACGCCCACGAGGGGGAGGCCGCCGGCGGTCGCCTCGAGCAGGGCGCTGCCCTCCGCGAGGATCGCGTCCAGCAGGGCCTCCGGCCCATCGCCGATGTCGATCGCGCGCGTGCGTGCGTCCAGGATCACGCCGGCGAGGTCGGCCACGGCGACGGTCGCGTGGGTGGCTCCGAGGTCGACGGCCAGGACGAGCCCGGCGCGCGGGTTGAACGCCACGCGGGCGGGAGGACGACCTCCGGTCGACACCGCTTCACCGGCGGGGCGCAGGAGGTCGGCGGCCAGCAGAGCATCGACCCGGGAGGCGACGGTGGAGCGGGCCAGTCCGGTGAGGGCGGCGAGCTCCGCCTTGGTGCGGGCGTGCCCGTCGCGGAGGATCTGGAAGATCTCGCCGGTCCCGGGGGAGGGCGTCGCAATCGGTCTCAGCACGTCAACCATGGCGTCAGTAAAGCACAGCACTTCCTCCGCTCCGTGGTGCGACTTCGAATTCGTTACACACAACTTTTGACGAAGGACTAGCAAAAGTCCTCATCGCTGTGTCAGACTCACCGGCATGACAACGGATGTCACTGACACCGGTCTCGGGACGATCCGGACCGGGATCCTCGGCGGAGGCTTCATGGCCCGCGTGCACCGCACGGCCGCCCGAGACGCAGGCGGGGCACTGCGCGCCGTCGCCACCCGGTCCGCCCAAGGCGCCAGGGATGCCGCGCACCTGCTCGGCGCCGCCCGCGCCGAGCAGGACGCGGAGGCCCTGCTCGACGCCGACGACATCGACGTCGTCCACATCTGCACCCCCAACGCCACGCACGCCGACCTCGCCCTGCGCGCGCTGCGAGCGGGCAAGCACGTCGTGTGCGAGAAGCCGCTCGCCACGAGCGCCGCCGACGCCGCCACCCTCGCCGAGGTCGCCGCCGAGACCGGACTCGTCGCCGCCGTCCCCTTCGTGTACCGCTACCACCCCATGGTGCGCGAGGCCAGGGCGCGCATCGCCCGCGGGGAGGCCGGCGAGCTGCTCACGCTGGACTGCTCGTACCTGCAGGACTGGATGCTGCGGCCCACCGACGACGACTGGCGGGTGCGCTCCTCGTCCGGCGGCGCCTCCCGCGCCTTCGCCGACATCGGCTCGCATCTGTGCGACCTCCTCGAGTTCGTCACGGGCGATCGGATCCGGACCCTCAGCGCCCGCACCCGCCGGGTGTTCGCCGAGCGGGCGGGGCAAGCCGTCGACACGGAGGACATCGTCGCCGTGCTCGTCGAGACCTCGGCGGGGGCACTCGGCACGCTGCTCATCTCGCAGATGGCGGCGGGCCGCAAGAACGCCCTCACCCTGGAGCTGCACGGGACGCGGCAGAGTCTGCGGTTCGAGCAGGAACGGCCGGAGGAGCTCTGGGTCGGCATGCGGGAGGAGTCGCGGCTGCTGCTGCGCGACCCTGCCACGGCCGACCCGGAGTCCGCCCGGCTGCAGCGCGTCCCCGCCGGGCACGCCATGGGATACCAGGACGCCTTCAACGGCTTCGTCGCGGACGTCTATGCCGCGATCGCGGGCGACGTGCCCGACGGTCTGCCGACGTTCGCCGACGGCCACCGTGCGGCGGTGCTGACCGAGGCCGTGCTCGATTCCGCCGCCCACGAGGGCCGCTGGACGGAGGTGCCGGCATGACCGCGACGACGACGCAGCCGGTGCTGCAGGTGGCCGGGATCCGCAAGGCGTTCTTCGGCGTGGAGGTGCTGAAGGGCATCGACTTCGACGTGCGGCCGGGGGAGGTGCACGGCCTCGTCGGCGAGAACGGTGCAGGCAAGTCCACGCTCATGAAGATCATCGCGGGCGTGCAGCCGGCCGACGGGGGGACGATCGCCTACCGCGGCGCGGAGGTGCACCACGCGCACCCCCGGCAGGCGATGGGCGCCGGCATCGTCACGGTGTTCCAGGAGTTCACCCTGCTCCCGGAGCGCACGGTCGCGCAGAACGTCTACCTCGGCCGGGAGCCACGGCGCGCGGGACTCATCGACGTGCGGGCGATGAACGAGCGCACCGCGGAGCTGCTCAGCGACCTCGGAGTCTCCTTCATCGACCCGCAGGCCCGGGTGGGCTCGCTGACGGTGGCCGAGCAGCAGATCGTCGAGATCGTGAAGGCGCTGTCGTTCGATGCGCAGGTGATCTCGATGGACGAACCGACCGCGGCGCTCAGCGACCGCGAGGTGGAGCTGCTGTACGCGATCATCCGCCGGCTCACCTCCCGTGGTGTCGCCGTCATCTACGTCTCCCACCGGTTGAAGGAGATCTTCGACCTCTGCGACAGGATCACGATCCTCAAGGACGGCGCCCTCGTCTCCACGGACGAGACCGCGGCCCTGACCACCGACGAGCTCGTGCGCCGGATGGTGGGCCGGTCGATCCAGTCCTACTTCCCCGACCCGGTCGCCGGCACCGCGGTCGGCGCGCCCCGGCTCGAACTGGACGGCTGCGGGAACGCCTATGTGGACTCGGTGTCGCTGACGCTCCGTGCCGGGGAGATCGTCGGGGCGGCCGGGCTCCAGGGCTCCGGACGCACGGAGCTCGTGGAGGGGGTGTTCGGCATCCAGGCCTTCACCCGCGGCGCCGTGCGGATCGACGGCGAGCCGGTGCGGATCACCGGGCCGCGTGCGGCCGTGCGCGCCGGACTCGCCCTGGTCTCGGAGGACCGCAAGGCCCAGGGGCTCGCGCTGGGGCAGTCGATCCTCGACAACGCCCTGCTCGTGGTGCGGAACGTGTTCGCCGGACGCACCGCGGCGTCGCGCCGGGAGGTGCCGGGAGTGCTCCGCACGCTGGAGGTGTCCTCGCGCGGTCTCGACCAGGAGGTGCGCTTCCTGTCCGGCGGCAACCAGCAGAAGGTGGTGCTGGCCAAGTGGCTGCTCACCCAGCCGCAGATCGTGCTCTTCGACGAGCCGACACGGGGCATCGACGTGGGGGCCAAGTACGCCGTCTACCAGCTCATGCGCGAGCTGGCGGCGCAGGGGAAGGCCGTGCTCATGGTCTCGAGCGAGCTGCCGGAGGTCATCGGCATGAGCGACCGCATCCTCGTCATGCACGACGGCGAGCTCGTCGCCGAGCTGCCGGCCGGTGCGGCCGAGCACGAGATCCTCGCGGCGGCCACCGGCGCCGACCGCGGTCCTTCGACGAACGGGGGCGCGCGATGAGCCGCCGCACCGGAGCCCGTCTCCGCATCGATTCGACCGTCATCGTGCTGGGCATCCTGCTGCTGGCCCTCGTCGTCGGCGCGATCCTCGTCGCCACGGTCGGTCGCAACTTCCTCAGCCCGGGGAACATCCGCGACATCCTGACCGGGATGAGCGTGCTCGGCCTCGTGGCCATCGGGCAGACGCTCGTGGTGCTCGGCGCCTCGCTCGACCTGTCGGTCACCTACGTCATCAGCCTGTCGAGCCTGCTCGCGGCGACGATGATGGCCGGGAACGCCGGCAACATCCCGCTCGCGGTGATCGCGACGCTCCTCGTGTGCGCGGGGATCGGGCTCGTGAACGGGCTCATCGTGACGGTGCTCAAGGTCAACGGCTTCATCGCGACGCTCGGCGTCGGGCTGATCCTCCAGGGCATCCTCAACACGAACTTCGAAGGCTCGGCGGGCGAGGTCCCGTGGGCGTTCCAGCTCATCGGCGCGACCGGCGTCGGACCGATCCCGGTGTCCACGCTCATCATGATCGCGCTCGCCGTGCTGGTCTGGGTGCTGCTGAACCGCACCCGCACCGGCGCCCATCTCTACGCCGTCGGCGGGGACCCCGAGATCGCGCGGCTCAGCGGCGTGCGCACCCGCCTGCCGCTGATCTGGGCGCACGTGCTGTGCTCCGTGTTCGCGGGGCTCGCCGGACTCCTGCTCGCCAGCCGTCTCGGCGTGGGCAGCCCGACGGTCGGTCAGCAGGGCGGCTACGCACTGCTCTCCATCGCCGCGGTCGTGCTGGGCGGCACGCTGCTCCTCGGCGGGCGCGGCTCGATCTGGGGCACCATCGGCGGCGTCGCCATCCTCGCCGTCGTCGACAACGTGATGAGCGTGCTGCAGGTGAACCCCTTCCTCAAGGATGTGGTGCGCGGCATCGTCATCGTCGCCGCCGTCGCCGTCTACAGTCGGCGGGCCGTCGTGCGCCGCCGGCCGCGCTTCGGGGCCGGCGGCACGCGCACCGGGGGAGACGACGCCGCGAAGGCGGCCGAAGGGGACATGGCGGTGGCGGCCGCCGAACTCGCCGATCCGACCATCGAGGTCGCCGCCGTCGACAGCGCAGGGGATACCGCCTCCGTGCGGGAAGGAGGACGCTCATGAACGCGCTGCGCACGCTCGTCAGCCCCCGCGGGGCGGTCTTCCTGCTGCTCGTGATCCTGCTCGTCGCGGTCGCCGTGCTCAACCCGAGCTTCGCCGAGCCCGGCCAGTTCATGCGATACCTGCAGCGCGTCGCGCCCATCGCGATCGTCGCGATCGGGCAGTACTTCGTGATCATCGCCGGGGAGTTCGATCTCTCCCAGGGGTCGCTCATCACGGCGCAGGTCATCATCGCCGGCAACCTCGTCGGCCAGGACGACGCGCGCACCCTCCCGGTGCTGCTGCTCATGGTGGTGTTCGGTATCGTCGTCGGGCTCGTCAACGGCGTCCTCACGACGCTGCTCAAGGTGCCGTCGTTCATCGTGACGCTGGGCATGATGCTCGCCCTGCTCGGCGGCGTGATGTGGTGGACGGGCGGCGCGGCCACGGGCAACCCGGCCGACAGCTTCCGCGAGATCGGCCGCGGAGGGATCCGCGACCTCCCCGTGCTGGAGTTCCTGCCCTGGGCCGTGCTGCTGCTCGCCGCCTGGCTCGCCCTCGGCATCGTCATCACCAAGCGCCCGCTGGGCAAGACCCTCATCGCGATCGGCGACAACGCCCGCGCCGTGGACTACGCCGGTGCCCGCCGGGCCTGGGTCACCACCCGCGCGTTCGTGCTGTCCTCCCTCTCGGCCACCCTCTCCGCCGTCCTGCTGGTCGGGTACGCGGGAGTGCACCCGTCCGTCGGCCGGGGCTACGAGTTCACCGCGATCACCGCGGTGGTGCTCGGCGGCGTCGTGCTCGGCGGAGGTCGAGGCTGGATCGTCGGCGCCGTGGCCGGAGCGTTCGCGCTGGAGGCGCTGTTCCTGCTCCTGAACATCGCGGGCGTCCCCTCCACCCTCCGTGACGCCGTGCAGGGCGTCATCATCATCGCGGCCGTCGCCTATGCGGGTGTCGCCTTCCGAGCCCGCCGCCGGCGCGGTCCCCAGCCGACGGACGTCCATACCGCGGGGACCGAGAACGCCGAGAACCGCAGCACCGCATCAAGCCCTACAACCAGAGGAGATTAGCAATGCGACGATCGATGAAGATCGCCACCGCAGGGGTGGCCCTCTTCGGCCTCATCGCGCTCGCCGGGTGCACGACCGACCCGTCCGTGGCGCCGGCGGAGTCGGAGAACCCCGAGGAGTCGGCCGAGACCACCGAGTGGTTCGACCAGGAGCTCTTCGACAAGCAGGACGAGGAGCGCGGCGTCGACCCCCAGGGCCCCGCCGACCAGCCCTACCTGCAGCACATCAACGCCGAGATGGTCGACACGTCGGAGTTCGCCAGCACCGGCGCCAAGAAGGCCTGCTTCGCGAACGCCTCGATCTCGAACCCGTGGCGGCAGACGGGCTGGATCACGATGAACGAGCAGCTGAAGGTGCTGCAGGAGTCGGGCGCGATCAGCGAGATGGAGACCCGCGACGCGCAGGACTCCGACGACACCCAGATCGCCGACATCGACTACTTCATCTCCGAAGGCGAGTGCGACGTCTTCCTCATCTCCCCGAACAGCACGGCGGCGATGACCCCCGCGGTCGAGCGGGCGTGCGAGACGGGCAAGCCGGTGGTCGTGTTCGACCGCGGCGTGAACACCGACTGCCCTGTCACGTTCATCCACCCGATCGGCGGCTTCGCCTGGGGCATCGACACCGCGGAGTTCCTCATCGACAACCTCGAAGAGGGCGACAAGGTCGTGGCTCTCCGGATCCTCCCCGGTGTCGACGTGCTGGAGCACCGCTGGGCCGGAGCCGAGAAGCTGTTCGAGGAGGCCGGGATCGAGGCCGTGGACCACTTCACCGGAGCGGACCCCGCCGAGATCAAGAGCATCATCAGCGACGAGCTCGCCAAGGGCGACGTGCAGGGCATCTGGATGGACGCCGGTGACGGCGCCGTCGCCGCCATCGAGGCCTTCGAGGATGCCGGGGCCGACTACCCGGTGATGACCGGCGAGGACGAGATGAGCTTCCTGCGCAAGTGGAAGGACACGGGCCTCACCGGCCTCGCCCCGGTGTACTCGAACTTCCAGTGGCGCACCCCTCTGCTCGCGGCGCAGATGATCTTCGCGGGCGAAGAGGTGCCGAAGGAGTGGGTGCTCCCGCAGAAGCCGATCACCGAGGCCGAGCTGGACGACTACCTCACGGCGAACGACGGCATGCCCGACGGCCACTACGCCAAGTTCGGCGGAGAGGACCTTCCCGGCTACCCGACGGTCTGGCAGGAGCGCCAGATCCCGTGACCCCGTGTGCTCCCGCCCTTCCGCTCCGCCTGAGGCGAGTGGGAGGGTGGGAGCACCCGCACGATCAGAAGGACAACGATGCCCCGCACGATCGCCGTCAACACCTGGGTCTGGACGTCTCCGCTGACGGACGACACCCTGGAGCCGCTCGCCCGCACGGCCGCCCGGATGGGCTACGACGCCCTGGAGCTGCCGCTGGAGAGCTTCGGTGACTGGGACCCGCTCCGGGCCCGGGCCGTGCTGGACGGCCTCGGCATGGGCGCGGTCGTGGTCGGGGCGATGGGACCCGGGCGCTCGCTGCTCGCGCGCGCCGGAGACGTCGCCGCCACGCAGGACTACCTCCGCGCCTGCCTGGACGCCGCGGCCGTCCTCGGGGCCGCGGTCGTCGCCGGGCCGTTCTACGCCCCGACCGGCGTCACCTGGCGCATGGACGAGACGGAGCGGGCGGAGGTCGTCGGCGAGCTCCGGGACAACCTCGCCCCCCTCGCTCGCGAGGCCGCCGCTATCGGCGTGACGCTGGCCGTCGAGCCGCTCAACCGCTACGAGACCAGCGTGCTGAACACCGTGGCGCAGAGCCTTGATGCGCTGGCGCCGCTGCTCGGTGCCGGGGTGGGGCTGGCCCTCGACACCTACCACCTCAACATCGAGGAGAAGCGTCCCGCCGACGCGGTCCGGGCGGCGGGCGCCGCCATCGCGCACGTGCAGGTGTGCGGCAGCGACCGCGGTGCCGTGGGCGACGACCACACCGACTGGCCGGAGATGCTCCGCGCGCTCGACGACGCCGGCTACCGCGGCGTGCTGGGGCTGGAGAGCTTCACGGGCGAGAACGCGACGATCGCGGTCGCGGCCTCGGTGTGGCGACCGCTCGCGGCCAGCCAGGACGATCTCGCCGCCCGCAGCATCGCCCACCTGCGCGCCCTCGGCGCCTGAACCCCCGCGATACGAGCACCCGCGATACGAAGGAGTATCCATGAGCAGTCACCCGGTCACCCTGTTCACCGGCCAGTGGGCCGACCTGCCGTTCGAGGAGGTGGCCCGCCTCGCCGCGCAGTGGGGCTACGACGGGCTGGAGATCGCCGCGTCCGGCGACCACCTCGACCTCCGCCGGGCCGATGAGGACGATGCCTACGTCGCCTCCCGCCGCGAGATCCTCGACCGGCACGGACTGCGGGTGTTCGCGATCTCCAACCACCTCGCCGGGCAGGCGGTGTGCGACGACCCGATCGACTTCCGGCACCAGGGCATCCTGCGCCCGTACGTCTGGGGCGACGGCGAGGCCGAGGGTGTGCGGCAGCGGGCGGCGGAGGACATGACGCGTGCGGCCAGGGTGGCCAGGAAGCTCGGCGTCGACACCGTCGTCGGTTTCACCGGGTCGTCGATCTGGCCTTATGTCGCGATGTTCCCGCCGGTGCCGGAGACGGTGATCGCCCAGGGGTTCCAGGACTTCGTCGACCGATGGAATCCGATCCTCGACGTGTTCGACGGCGAGGGCGTGCGCTTCGCGCACGAGGTGCATCCCGGGGAGATCGCGTACGACTACTGGTCGAGCGTCCGCGCCCTCGACGCGATCGACCACCGCGACGCTTTCGGCTTCAACTGGGACCCCTCGCACATGATGTGGCAGAACATCGATCCCGTCGGCTTCATCGTCGACTTCGCCGACCGGATCTACCACGTCGACTGCAAGGACACCCGCCTGCGACCGAGGAACGGCCGTGCCGGGGTGCTCGGCTCGCACCTGCCGTGGGGCGACCCTCGGCGCGGCTGGGACTTCGTCTCCACCGGCCACGGCGACGTGCCCTGGGAGGACGCGTTCCGCGCGCTCGATGCGATCGGGTACGACGGCCCGATCTCGATCGAGTGGGAGGACGCCGGCATGGACCGCCTGCACGGCGCCCCCGAGGCGCTCGGTTTCGTGCGCTCCCTGCTGTGGCCGCAGCCCGCGGCCGCCTTCGACGCCGCGTTCCGCCACCAGTGACGGGACGGCAGGCGACCGGCCGTGCTCAGGGCTCCCGCAGGCGGACCAGGCGCTCGTGCCCGGTCTCCTCGAGCTCGGCGATGTCGTCGCGCGACTTGAGGAAGTCGGAGAAGGACCGGTAGCCGAGGGCCTTCTCGCTGAAGGACGGGTCCATGCGGCGCATGTGCGTCTTGACCGCGGAACTGTGCAACCACTCGTCGGCATCCGCCTTGTCGTGGCCGAGGCGCAGGGCGCGCTCCAGGAGCCGTGTGGCCTCGCCCTGGTCGTCGATCTTCTCCTCGACCTTGGGCTCCTCGGCAGTGGCCTTGGCCTTGGCCTTCGACCGGGACTTCGACGCGGTCTTGGGCTTCGGGGTACCCGCGTCCGCGGCGGCCGGGGCGGACGGCTCCGCCGGGGCCTCGACCACCGGAGCGACCGCGGGCTGCGCCGCCTTCGCCGGACGCGCCACGCCCGGAAGCGAGTCGTACGACTCGAACTCGTCGCAGGCCGCGGCGAGCGACTTCGCCGTCGACCCGGCCACGCCCACCCCGATCACGTACCGGCCGAGGCGCTTGCAGCGCTGGGCGAGCGGCACGTAGTCGCTGTCGCCGGCCACGATGACCACATGGGTCAGGTCCGGAAGACGGAACATGTCCTCGACCGCATCGACCGCCAACCGGATGTCCGCGCCGTTCTTGGCGTACGCCGCGGCGGGGAAGAGCTGGACGAGATCCACCGCGCGCGCCACGAGCTGCGACCGGTACTCGGCGTTGACCGGCGACGACCAGTCCGCGTACGCCCTGGTCAGCACGAGGGTGCCGAAGGACGCCGCGTAGTCGATGATGGCGCCGACCTCGATCATCGCCCGGCTCAGCCGCTCGGCGACCTCGGGGTCGTTCGGGTGCTCCGTGATGCGCTGGCGGTCCTTGCCGTAGGAGTTCCGGCCGTGGACCCGGTCGTACCAGGAGATGACGATGTTGTCGAAGTCCAGGTACACCGCCACGCGGGCGTCGGTCGTCTCAGCCACGGTCGTCCTCCTCGCCGGGGTAGCGCACGCCGATCTGCGCGCGGATCTCGTCCAGGGCGCCCATGATGGCGACGCTCTCCGCGATGGGGAGGACGTCGCCCTCGAGGAGACCGTCGCGGACGAGGCGCTCGGCCGCGAACGCCTGGTACTGCATGCCGCGACCCTCGACGGACGAGACGTACTCCTCCTGCACCGTGCCGTCCGGCAGCACGAGACGGAACGAGGTGGGGGCGTACCAGACCCGGTCGATGTCGATGCGGGCCTCGGTGCCGACGATGCTCGCGGCGTTGGGGCCGGCGCCGCGCGAGGAGGAGAGCGTCGTGGAGATCGCCCCGCTCTCGTGGATCATGACGGTGGCGACCTCGGAATCGGCTCCGGTCTCGACCAGACGCCCTACCGCGCGGACGGTGGTCGGTGCCCCGAGGACATCCCAGACGAAGGAGATCGGGTAGATCCCCAGGTCGAGCAGCGCCCCGCCGCCCAGTTCGAGGGCGTTGAGACGGTGGGCGGGGTCGGTGGGCAGCTGCTGCGTGTGGTCGGCGCTCACGGTGCGGATCTCACCCAGGGCGCCGTCGGCGAGGAGCTCGCGGATGCGGACCATGTGCGGCAGGTACCGGGTCCACATCGCCTCCATGACGAGCAGCCCGCGCTCGGCGGCGAGCCGCTGGAGGTCCGCGGCCTGGGCGTGGTCGAGCGTGAACGCCTTCTCGACGAGGACGTGCTTCCCGTGCTCCAGGGCGAGCCGGGCGTTCTCGTGGTGCATCGGGTGCGGGGTGGAGACGTAGATGATGTCGACGTCGGGATCGGAGACCAGCGCCTCGTATGACGGATGCGCGTGCGCGATGTCGAAGCGCGCCGCGAAGGCATCGGCCGACTCCTGCGAGCGTGAGCCCACGGCGACGAGGTCGAGGCCGGCCGTGCGCAGATCGGATGCGAAGGCGCCGGCGATGCCGCCGGTCGCGAGGATTCCCCAACGAAGTCCAGTCATCCTCTCAGCGTAGAGGGTGGCGCGTGTGACCGTCTGTGACATCCGGTGACCTCCGGCTTCCTCCCCGTGGCCGGCGTGGAGGCGGCGCTCCTACCGTGTCGGCATGACGGAACCCCTCGTGATCGGCGCCATGGTGCGCACCCTCGGCGCCTACCCCTCCGGCTGGCGGTATCCCGGAGCCCACCGCGACCCCGCGGAGGACGCGGACATCCTGCGCCGCATCGCGCGGGAGGGGGAGGACGCGGGTCTGGACTACCTCTTCTTCGGCGACTGGCTGGCGACCGGACCCGACCTGGAGTTCCGCGACCCCTACCTGCTCGCCCGCATCGACCCGCTGAGCGCGGTGCTGTTCCTCGCCGGGGTGACCTCGCGGATCGGTCTCATCGCGACGGTCAACACCACCTATGCCGATCCGTACGCCACGGCGCGGGCGCTGGCCTCCCTCGACGTCCTCACCCACGGCCGGGCGGGGATCAACCTCGTCACCGGCGCCGAGCCGCGTGCCGCGGGCAACCACGGCCGTGACGCCCACGCCGACACCGAGACCCGCTACGACCGGGCCGAGGAGTTCGTCGTCGCTCTGCGCCGGCTCTGGGACTCGTGGGACGAGGACGCCTGGATCGCGGACGCCGAGCGCGGCGTGCTCATCGACCCCGAGGGGCTGCGCGCGGCCGAGGTCACGGGCGCACATGTGCGGGTCGCCGGTCCGCTCAACGTCGCGCGTCCGCCGCAGGGGCGCATCCCGATCGTGCACGCGGGGACCTCGCCGCGGTCGCGGGCGCTCGCCGCGACCGCCGCCGATCTCGCGCTCATCGCCGCGCCCACACTCGCCGATGCCGTGACCACGCGGCGGCTGCTGAAGGACATCGCCGCGGACGCGGGGCGCCCGGCGGAGGAGCTGAAGGTCATCGCCCCGGTGCTGCCCGTCGTCGCGGACTCGGACGCCGGGGCGCACCGGATCGTCCGGCGGCTGCTGGAGCTCGTGCCGCTCGCTGAGGGGGTGCAGCCCGATCGCGTCGCGTTCCCGCCGAACCGCACGGTGGATTCCCTCGCCGACGCACTGGAGGTGGCCGCCGACGACCCGCTGCGTGCCGCCGCCTTCGACGCCCCGGTGACGGCCGCCGAGGCGCTCCGGTTGGGGGAGCGGGGTGCCGCGCTCGTCGAGCGACTCGCGCGGATCGCCGGGCTCGCGGTCGAGGCGGAGGCGGCAGTGACCTGGCGGCATCTCGTCGCCGCGCACGCCGTCCCCGCGGCCTTCGTGGTCGGCGATGCCGGCACGATCGCCGACCACTTCGAGAGCTGGCGCGACGCGGGGGCCGCCGACGGCTTCAACGTCCTCTCGGCATTCCAACCCGCGCAGTTCGAGGCCTTCACCCGCCTCGCGGCCCCCGAGCTCCGCCGCCGTGGCCTGCTCCGCGCGGCGGAGGAGGCCGGCCAGGACGGCCGGCGTGAGACGCTGCGCGACCGCCTCCGTGTGACGTCGCGTGTCGGCGCGTGACCACGGGTGTCGTCTCGCGACACCCTGAGTCCGCCGCCTCGCCCCCGTGCCCTGCCGCTTCCTACCGTGGACACCACCTGCACCCCCTCCGCACCCGAGACCCCGTCTTCCGAATCCGAGGAGTCCCCCGCATGAACCGCCGCCTCATCCGCACCGCCGCCGTCGCGGTCCCGCTCGTCCTGGCCGGCAGCCTCGCCGCCTGCGCCACCTCGCCCGCCCCGGGGAACACTCCGGCCGACGCGGGGGACCCGGTCTCCGGCGGCACCCTGACCTACCTCGAGCACCAGGCCTACACGAACCTGTACCCGCCGCAGGCCGGCTTCTACCCGAACGGCGGCATCGTCAACAACATCGCCGCCCGGCTCACCTGGCAGAATCCGGAGACGCTCGAGATCGAGCCGTGGATCGCCGCGGAGTGGACCGTGAACGACGACGCCACGGAGTACACCTTCGACCTCAACCCGGACGTGACGTTCTCGGACGGCACGCCCGTGGACGCCGCCGCCGTCGCGAAGAACTTCGACACCTACGGGCTGGGGGACGCCGAACGCGGCCTCACCGTCTCCGAGGCCATCAACAACTACGCCGGCAGCGAGGTGGTGGACGAGGACACCGTGACGTTCCGCTTCAGCGCGCCGTCGCCCGGCTTCCTGCAGGCGACGTCGACCATCAACTCGGGGCTGCTGTCCCCGGAGACGCTGGACGGCACGATCGAGGATTTCGGCGCCGGCAACGCGGAGGAGATCATCGGCTCCGGTCCCTTCACCGTCACCGACGAGAAGCTCGGCACCGAGTACACCCTCACCGCCCGCGACGACTACGACTGGGGCCCGGACAGCGCCGAGAACGACGGTCGTCCCTACCTCGACGCCGTGCACGTGCTGGTGACCCCCGAGGACTCCGTCCGCATCGGGTCGCTGCTCGCGGGCCAAGCCGACTACGTCCGCTACGTCCAGGCGTTCGACGAGGACCGCGTGGAGGGGGCCGGCTTCACGCTGTACGCGCCGCAGACCCGCGGCGTGAACAACTCGATCGCCCTCCGCCCGGAGAACCCGCTGCTGTCCGACATCCGCGTGCGTCAGGCGATCATCGCCGCGGTCGACGCGCAGGAGGTCGTCGACACCCTGTTCACCGAGAACTACCCGGTGGCCACGTCGGTGCTGTCCTCCCAGGCGGCGGGATACAAGGACGAGTCCGCGCACTACGCCCACGACCCGGAGAAGGCGGAGGCGCTGCTCGACGAGGCGGGCTGGAAGCCCGGCGCCGACGGCATTCGCGAGAAGGACGGCGAGCGGTTGTCCATCACGGTCTACGAGGCCAAGCCGCAGCCGCTGTCGAAGCAGACCCTGGAGCTCGTGGCGCAGCAGCTCGCGGCGGTCGGCGTCGAGCTCACCGTCAAGCCCGGCGACGCGGGCAGCTACGCGGAGGACACGCGTGACCCCCTGAAGACGGGGTTCTACCACTCGATGGTCGGCCGTGCGGATCTCGACGTGATCAAGAGCCAGTACTTCACGAAGAACCGCGACGTGCTGATCTCGCAGGACGCGACGCTCGACGAGCTGCTCCTCGCCGTCGCCTCCGAGCCGGATGCCGAGAAGCGGGTGGCCGCCTCCCAGGCCGTGCAGGACTACATCGCGGAGCAGGCGTACGTGATCCCGCTCTTCGAGGAGCCGCAGGTCTACGGTGCGGCGACGTACGTGCACGGCGTCGCGTTCGAGTCGGTCGGCCGCCCCACGTTCTCCGGCGTGTGGCTCGCGGAGCACTGAGGACCACGGTGACCCCATGACCTTCGTCCTCCGACGGGCCGGGCAGGCCGCGATCGTGCTGATCGCGGCCTTCACGGCCACGTTCTTCCTGCTGCAGCTGCTGCCGGGAGACGCCATCCTCATCAAGTTCTCCGACCCGAGCCTGGGGCTCTCGCCGGAGCAGCTCGACGACATCCGCGCGACCTACGGCGCCGACGTGCCGTGGGGGGAGCAGTACCTGCACGCGGGGCTCGGCTTCCTCGCCGGCGACTTCGGCTACTCGACCCAGTACGGCACCCCGGTCCGGACGATGCTCGCCGAGGCGCTGCCGGCCACTCTGCTGCTCGCGGCGCTCGGACTGGTGGTCGCCGTCCTCATCGCGGTCCTCATCGCCGCGCTCTCCTCGCTCGCGCCCTTCGCCTGGCTGCGGGACGGTCTGCGGCAGGTGCCGGGACTGTTCGTGGCGGTCCCTGTGTTCTGGCTCGGGATCCTGCTCATCCAGGTGTTCTCGTTCGGGCTCGGATGGGTGCCGATCGTGGGGGCCGATCCGATCAGCGGCCTGATCCTTCCCGTCCTCACGCTCGCCGTGCCGATCTCGGCGCCGCTCGCCCAGGTGCTGGTCCGGTCCATCGACCGCGTGCAGGCGCAGCCGTTCGTGACCGTGGTGCGGGCGAAGGGCGCGCCGCCGGCATGGGTGCTCACGCGGTCGGTCGCGCGCAACGCCGCCGTCCCGACCCTCACCATCGCGGGGGTGCTGTTCGGAGAGCTCGTCGGAGGAGCGGTGGTCACCGAGACCGTCTTCGGCCGCACCGGCATCGGACGCCTCACGGAGCAGGCCGTCGCGAACCAGGACATCCCGGTGCTGCAGGGAGTGGTGCTGCTGTCTGCCCTGGGGTTCGTGGTGATCAGCTTCGCCGTCGACCTCGCCACGCCCCTGATCGACCCGCGGCAGCGGCGGGCGGCCCGCGCCGCCCGGTCGCGCCCCGTCCGTCCCGCCGCCCAGGAGGTGCCCGCATGACCGCTCCCGTCATTGTCGAGACGTCGGTCGAGACGTCGGGTGCCCCGCCCGCGCCGTCCGCCCCGGCGCCCGTCTCCGCATCCCGTCCGCGACGGCGGTCGCGCGCCTGGGGGCTGTACCTCGCGTTCGCTGTCGTCGCCGTGGCGGTGCTGTGGGCGGTGATCCCGGGGGTCTTCGCGCCGGGCGATCCGCTGACCGGCGTGCCCGCCGACAAGCTCCTGCCGCCGAGCGCCGCGCACTGGTTCGGGACCGACGCCCTCGGCCGCGACCTCTTCGGCCGGGTCGTGCACGGCGCGGTGCACTCCCTGTCGGGCGCGCTCATCGCCGTGACGGTCGGCCTCGCGCTCGGCACGCTCCTCGGAGCCGTCGCCGGCGCGACCGGCGGTGTCGTGGACGACGTGCTGATGCGGATCGTCGACGTGCTGCTGGCCATCCCCGGGCTGCTGCTGTCGCTCTCCGTCATCATCCTGCTCGGCTTCGGAACGGTGAACGCGGCGATCGCCGTGGGACTCGGCAGCGTCGCCGCCTTCGCCCGGCTCATGCGCGCCGAGGTGGCGCGGGTGCGCCGCACCGAGTACGTCGAGGCGGCGTACGGCAGCGGCGGCACCTTCGTCGCCGTGCTGCGCCGGCATGTGCTCCCGAACGCCCTCACCCCGATCATCGCGCTCGCCGCGCTGCAGTTCGGCACGGCCATCCTCGCCATCTCCACCCTCGGCTTCCTCGGCTACGGCGCGCCGCCGCCCACCCCCGAGTGGGGCCTGCTGATCGCCGAGGGGCGCAACTACATCGCGACCGCCTGGTGGCTCACGGCGCTCCCCGGCCTCGTGGTGGTCGCCGTCGTGCTCAGCGCCAATCGCATCAGCCACCGGCTCGGAAGGAGCGCCCGATGACCGCGCCCACCCCCGTCCTCACCGCGACGGACCTGCGGGTCTCGTACGCCGCCCGCGAGGTCGTGCACGGCCTCTCCTTCGCCATCGCGGAGGGGGAGACCCTCGCCCTCGTCGGCGAGTCGGGCTCCGGCAAGTCCACCACGGCGCACGCCCTCCTCGGCCTGCTGCCGGAGGGCGGACGGGTCGAGGGCGGGCGCGTCCGGCTCGGCGACCTCGACATCTCCGGATGGGCGGATCGGGCGTTCCGCGGCATCCGCGGGTCGGAGATCGGGCTGGTGCCGCAGGATCCGACGACCTCGCTCGACCCGGTGCGCCCCGTCGGCGTGCAGGTCGCCGAGGTGCTGCGTCTGCACGGGCATCGCGACCGTCGTTCCCGGAACGCCCGCGTGCTCGAGCTGCTCGACCGCGTCGGGCTGGACGACCCCGATCTGCGCGCGCGACAGTATCCGCACGAGCTGTCCGGCGGGATGCGGCAGCGGGTCCTCATCGCGGCCGCGATCGCCCTCCGCCCTCGGCTGCTCATCGCGGACGAGCCCACCAGCGCGCTCGACGCCACGGTGCAGCGCCGGGTGCTGGATCTGCTGGACGAGCTGCAGCGCGAGGACGGCACGAGCATCCTCCTCGTGACGCACGACCTCGGCGTCGCCGCGGACCGGGCGGCGCGGATCGCGGTGCTGAAGGACGGCCGGATCGTGGAGCAGGGGCCGAGTGCGCAGGTGCTCGCGGAGCCGGAAGACCCGTACACGAGGCAGCTGCTCGCCGACGCGCCCGCCTTCACGACCGGCTTCCGGCGTCCGGACGCGCCGCCGTTCCTCCGGGACGCCGCGGCAGTGGCCGCCGAGAAGCCCTACGAGATCGTGGCTGCCGGCCTCGTGAAGGAGTTCCGGGTGGCGGGTCGTGAGCGCTTCCGCGCGGTCGACGACGTCTCCTTCCGGGTGCGCCGCGGCACGACCCATGCGCTGGTCGGCGAGTCCGGATCGGGCAAGTCCACGACCGCGCGACTGGTCACGCGCTTCCTCCGTCCGGACGCCGGGACCGTGGAGCTCGCGGGGGAGGACGCGACGGCCGTCGAGGGGGCGCGACTGCGTGCGCTGCGCCGACGGATCCAGCTCGTGTACCAGAACCCCTTCGCCTCCCTGGATCCACGGCAGCAGATCGCCGACATCGTGGCCGAGCCGCTGCACAACTTCCGCATCGGCGGCCGGTCCGAGCGTCGGGAACGTGCGGTCGCGCTGCTCGAGCGTGTGGCGCTGCCGGCGGATGCGGCCCGTCGCACGCCGAGCGAGCTCTCCGGCGGGCAGCGGCAGCGGGTCGCGATCGCTCGGGCGCTCGCCGTCGACCCGGAGATCCTCGTGCTCGACGAGGCGGTGTCGGCGCTCGATGTGACGGTGCAGGCGCGCATCCTCGAACTGCTCTCCGCGCTCCAGGCCGAGCTCGGACTCACCTACCTCTTCATCTCGCACGACCTCGCGGTGGTGCGTCGCATCAGCCACACCGTCTCCGTCATGCACCGCGGGCGCGTGGTGGAGGACGGACCGACCGAAGAGCTGTTCCACGACCCGCAGCACGAGAACACCCGGGAGCTGCTGGCCGCGGTTCCCGGTCGAACGGAGATCATCGCATGAGCGCCACCGCCCCTCGCCCCACCGTCGCGTTCTTCACCCGGCTCCTCGACGACGCATCCCCGGACGACCGCTACCGCCTCGCCCTGGCGCAGATCCAGCACGCCGAACGGCACGGCGTGGGGAGGGCGTGGGTGGCGCAGCACCACTTCCGGGCGGCGGAAGGCGGGCTGCCCTCGCCGCTCGTCTTCCTCGCGCACGCGGCGGCACGCACTTCGGGGATCCGGCTCGGCACCGGGATCATCACGCTGCCCCTCGAAGACCCGGTCCGGGTGGCCGAGGACGCCGTGGTGGCCGACCTGCTCGCGGACGGGCGGATTGACCTCGGGCTCGGCAGCGGCGGCACCCCGTCGTCCTTCACGCCCTTCGGGGAGGACGTGCGCGACAAGGGGCCCACCTACGACCGCAAGCTGGGCGTGCTGCTCGACGCTCTCCAGGGCCGCGACGTCGGTGCGGGGAACACGCTGTATCCGGACGCGGGGTCGCTGGCCTCGCGGATCTGGCAGGCGACGTTCTCGGCACCCGGCGGTCATCGAGCAGGCATCCACGGTCACGGACTGCTGCTGTCCCGCACGCAGCCCCGCTCCGGCGACCGTGTGCACGCCCCGCTGTCCGCCCTGCAGGACCCGATCATCGACGCCTACCTCGACGCGCTCCCCGCCGGCGCGACTCCGCGGATCACCGCCTCCCGCACCGTGTTCGTGGCGGACGACCGCGCCGAGGCGCTCCGGTTCGCCGAGGTCGGTCTACGGCGGGCGGCCGAGGGCTTCCGTCGGCAGGGCCAGACGATCCCCGGCGACGGCATAGACGACCTCATCGCCGCTCTCGACACGCATCTCGGCACCCCCGAGGAGGTCGCCGCCTCGCTCGCCGCCGACACCACGTTGCACCGCGCGACCGAGGTGGCGTTCCAGGTGCACTCGGTCGACGCGCCGCACGCCCACGTCCTGCGCTCGATCGAGCTGTTCGCGACGGAGGTCGCCCCGGCCCTCGGCTACGCGCTGACCCCGCCGGATCCCGAGACCACCCACACGCCCGAGAACACCCCCACCGTGAAGGAGAACGCATGACCGCCGACATCGTCGATCAGCTGACGGGGGTGACGCCGGAGCTGGATGCGCTGCGGCGCCGCCGCCCCGTGACCAGTGAGCAGCTCCAGGCGAGCTTCGACGCGCTCTTCCACCCGGTCTCCGCGCAGCATGTGTCTCTCGCAGAGCGCGCGCTCATCGCGGCGTTCGCGACCGCGCTCGCCGGTGCCGACGACCCCACGGCGGTGTTCTACGCCGGGCGGGCCCGCGAGATCGACGCGGAGCGCGCCGCGATCGTCGCCCGAGAGGCTGAGGCCGCCGCGACCACGGGACCATTCGGCGCCTACACCGAGCGCGGGCTGGAGGCCGAGAGCACCGACGGCACGCGCTACCTCCCGGACGAAGCGGCATCGGCGGCCTTGGGGGAGCGTCTCGCGACCGCTCTCGCGCACACGCACCTGCTGGTGTTCCGTTCCCGCGAGGCATCCGGCGCCGACCTCGGCCGCCTGCACGACGCCGGCTGGTCGACGGACGGCATCGTGACGCTCTCGCAGCTCGTGTCGTTCCTCGCCTTCCAGCAGCGGGTCGTCACCGGCCTGCGCGTGCTCCAGGACGCCAGACTCACCGCCGCCGACACAGCGACCGACACCGCCACCGACACCGACGAGGAGGCCGCATGACCGCCGCCGACACCGTGCTCCGCCACGACGCCGCCCCCTATCCGCACGCCTTCACGCGCGCCGAGGTCGGCTGGACGCCGCACCTCGCGCCGCTGGCGGAGGAGGATCTCACCCCGCGGCACCTCGACGGCCTCGTCGACGCCGCCCGCGCGAAGAACGAGTACTTCCGGCTGCTCGCCCGCGACCCCGAGGTGCTGCGCGCGCGCACCCTCGTCGACAAGGACGTCTTCTACAACGCCGCGGAGGGCCTCCCACGGGCGGAACGGGAGCTGGCGGCCACCGCCGCCTCGCGCCGCAACGGCTGCGTGTTCTGCGCCTCCGTGCACTCCCGGTTCGCGGCGCACCACAGCAAGCGGCCGGAGGACGTCGATACGCTCCTCGCCGAGGGCGTGGACGCGGATCTCGGGGAGCGCTGGAACGCGATCATCGCCGCCGCGGTCGCGCTGACCGACACGCCTCGCGCGTTCGGTCCCGCGCACATCGCGCGCCTCCGTGCGGCCGGACTGGACGACCTGGAGATCGCGGACGTCGTGCACGGCGCGGCCTTCTTCAATTGGGCGAACCGGCTGATGCTCTCGCTCGGCCGCCCCGTCGCTCCATTCTGACCTCGCGAGTTCAGGGGACGAGGATGATCTTCCCCGAGGCGGCGCCGGTCTCCATGAGTTCATGGGCCCGTGCCGCCTCGGCGAGGGGCAGCTCCGGCCCGAGCTCGATGGTGAAGTCGCCCGCGGCCAGGAGGTCCACGGTCTTCTGCAGCGCCTCGGCGCGCCACTCCAGCTCCTGCGGCGTGAGCGGCTCGGGGGACCCGCCGGAGAACGCCCGGATGCCGAAGTCGGCGGCGTCGGGACCGCGGACGATGGTCGCGATGCGGTCGCGGTCCGCGACCAGGGCGAGGGAGGTCTCGATGGCCTCATCGGTGCCCGCACAGTCCAGGACGACGGTCACGGGGGAGGGGGCCGCCGCGCGGACGCGGTCGAGCAGGCCGTCGCCGTATGCCACGGGGATCGCGCCGAGCTCGCGGAGCTGGTGGTGCCGGGCGGGGCTCGCGGTGGCGATCACCGTCGCGCCCCAGGCGACCGCGAACTGCACGGCGGCCTGGCCGACCGAACCCGAGCCCGCGTGCACGAGGAGCACGTCGTCGGCCGTCACGGCGAGCGAGCGGAGGGACTGGTAGGCGGTGCCGGCCGGGATGCCGATCGCCGCACCCTCGGCCGCGGCGACGGCGTCCGGGAGCTTCACGAGCTTGTCGGCCTCGACCGCGAGGGCGGAGGCGTACGTGCCGAGCGTGTCGCGGATCGCCACGCGGTCGCCGACCTCGAACCCGTCGACGCCCTCGCCCAGCACCTCGATCACCCCGGCACCGTCGAATCCGACCGGACGCGGTTCGGTGATCGGCGCAGACGGGCGCTTGCCGCCACGGAGCTTCGCGTCGATGGGGTTGGCACCGGCCGCCTCGATGCGCACCAGCGCCTCGCCGCGGACGGGCACGGGGTCAGGCACCTCCATCAGGTGGAGGACAGCGGGGGATCCGAACTCGGTGTAGACGATCGCGCGGGCCATGCCCTCAGGCTACCCGGCGGGGGTCACTTCCCCGCGAGCGCCTTGGTGATCCGCTGCGGCGACACCGGCTGCGCGGTGCCGAGACGCTGAGCGAAGACGCTGACCCGGTACTCCTCCAGCAGCCAGCGCACCTCGACGATCGCGGGGGGAGCGTCGGGCGCGAGGGGGATCGTGCCGCCGGCGTCCGCGAACAGCACCGCCATCCGCTCGAACTCCGTCATCCGTGCGCGGTCCTTGCCCGGCTCGTTCGCCAGGGTCTTCAACCGGTCGATCATGCCGTCGAGGTAGCGGGGGAAGTGGGCGAGTCGGTCGACACCCGCGGCCGCGACGAAGCCGGGGTGCAGCAGTCCGGAGAGCTGGGTGCGGATGTCGTTCAGCGGGCCGAGCAGCGCCAGCGAGTTCTGGGACTTGATGCCGCGCTCCACCTCCCGCGCCTTCGTGAGGATGCGGGCGACGAGGGAGACGCAGGCGAAGAGCTCGTCGACGAGCACGGCGGACACGGCGTCGCGGACCCGGGCGAACTCGGCCTCGGTGCGCACGACGCCACGGTCCTGGCCGTCGGCGCCGGTCGACGCGTCGATCACGCGATGGGCGACGGCGGCTCGGCAGTCCTCGATGAGCGCGGCCGCCGACGGATAGGGCGAGGCGGCGAGGGCGAGCTTCTCCTGGCTGGTGAGGTGCTGCTGCACGTACGAGGACGGCGAGGGCACCGCGAGCAGGACGAGACGGAGCACGCCGTCGCGCGTGGCGGCGGCCGCGGCGTCCGGAGTCGCCTCGACCCGCACCGACACGCTCTTGCCGGCATCGACGATCGCCGGATACCCGCGGACGACGCCGCCCGCGACCTTGGTGTCGATGACCGCCGGGAGGTCGCCGAACGTCCACGCCGTCAGCCCGGTCTGCTCGACCGGAGCCGCGGCCACGCGCTCCGCCCCGCCCGGCCCCGGTGCCTCCGCACGCCCGGGGCGGGCGATGGAGCGGGCGACGCTGCTGCGCGCGCGGTCGGAGAGCTCGGCCTGCAGCGCCCGGAGATCACGCCCTGACCCGACCACCCGTCCCCGCTCGTCCACGGCGCGGAAGTTCATGCGCAGGTGCGCCGGCACCCGCTCGTCATCGAAGTCCGCGGCCGTCACCACCTGGTTCGCGAGCGGCTGCACGAGCCGCGCGAGCGCTTCCTTGAGGGTGCGCGGGGGGAGGCCACCGTGCGCCTCCGGACCCTCGTCGGCCAGCGCCGCCCCGAACTTCTCCGCCCAGTCGGCGGCGGGGACGACGTGGCGCCGGATGGCCTTGGGCAGCGCGCGCAGCAGTCCGGTGACGAGCTCGGCGCGGAGCCCCGGCACCTGCCAGTCGAAGCCGCGATCCTCGATCTGGGCGAGCAGCGGCAGCGGCAGCACGACGCTCACGCCGTCATCGGGGGCACCCGGCTCGAACCGGTACGCGAGGCCGAGCACCTGGTCGCCCTGCGTCCACCGGGTCGGGAACTCGCGCTGGTCGGCGCGGTCCTCGTCGTCGATGAGGTCGCTCTCGCGCATCACGAGCAGCTTCGGCGTCGTCGTCAGCGCCTCGCGCCACCACTTCTCGAACGACCGCACGTCGAACACCTCGGCGGGGATGCGCTCGTCGTAGAACCGGAAGACGGCCTCGTCGCCGGCCAGGATGTCGCGGCGCCGCTCACGCTCCTCGAGCTTCTCGAGGCGGCGCCGGAGCTCGGCGTTGCTGCGCCAGAACGCGCTGACCCGCTTGTCGATCCGGGACGGGTCCCACTCGCCCTCGACGAGAGCATGACGGACGAAGAGCTCGCGCGAGGCGGCCCGGTCGATGCGGGCGAACTGCACGCGCCGGCGCGGGATGATTTCGACCCCGAACAGCGTGACCTTCTCGAACGCCACCGCGGCTCCGGCGTCCTTGGACCAGTGCGGCTCGGTGACCTGACGCTTCGCGAGGTCGCCGGCGAGGGGCTCGGCCCAGGCGGGGTCGATGGCGGCGACGGTGCGGGCGAAGGTGCGGGAGGTCTCCACGATCTCGGCCGCCATGACCGCCCGGGGACTCTTCTTGCGCAGCCCCGACCCCGGGAAGATCGAGAACCGGATACCCCGCGCGCCCCGGTACTCGGTGATCCGGCGGCGGGCGTCCTTCGCGGGAGAGTGGGCCTTCCCCGCGGGGGCGGTGCGCTCGTCGAGGACGCCGATCTGCGACAGCAGGCCGGACAGCAGCGCGCGGTGGATGGCATCCGGATCGGCCGCGCCGCCCGGCTCCGCCCCGCGGTCGGGGCTCTTGACGAGCGTCCGGAGCTGCCGATGCACGTCGAACCACTCGCGGACGCGCACGTAGTTGAGGTGCTCCCTGCGGCACAGGCGCCGGAACGCGCTGGAGCCGAGTTCCCGCTGCTGTTCGCGCAGGTGGTTCCAGAGGTTCAGGAGGGTGAGGAAGTCGCTCGTCGGGTCCACGAAGCGCGCGTGCAGCCGGTCGGCCTCCTCGCGCCGCTCCTCCGGTCGCTCCCGCACGTCCTGGATGGACAGCCCCGCGACGATCGCGAGCACGTCCCGCAGCACCGCCCCCTGGGTCCCTGAGCCCGTCGAAGGGCCTGCACCCCGCTGGGTCCCTGAGCCTGTCGAAGGGCCTGACCCCCGCTGGGTCCCTGAGCCCGTCGAAGGGCCGGCCTCGATGAGCATCCGCGCGAACCGGGGGTCCATCGGCATCCGGGCGATGTCCCGCCCGATGCGGGTGAGCCGGGGGCCGTCGTCCGGTCCCTGAGCCTGTCGAAGGGCGCCGAGCTCGGTGAGCAGGTCGAACGCCGCCTTCACGCCCCGGGAGTCGGGCGGGGTGAGGAAGGGGAACGCGGTGATGTCGCCGAAGCCGAGCGCGAGCATCTGCAGGATGACGGAGGCGAGCGAGGTGCGCAGGATCTCGGGCTCGGTGAACTCGGGACGCCGCGCGTAGTCCTCCTCGGAGTACAGGCGGATGGCGATGCCGTCACTCGTGCGGCCGGCGCGACCGGAGCGCTGGTTCGCCGAGGCCTGCGAGATGGCCTCGATGGGGAGCCGCTGCACCTTCGAGCGGTTGCTGTACCGGGAGATGCGGGCCGTCCCGGTGTCGATGACGTACTTGATGCCGGGCACCGTGAGGCTCGTCTCGGCCACGTTCGTCGCGAGCACCACGCGGCGACGGACGCCGGCCACGGTGCTGCGCTCGAACACCCGGTGCTGCTCCGCGGCGGAGAGCCGGCCGAACAGGGGGAGGACCTCGGTGGGAGAACGGTCCTTGGCGTAGGCGGCGCGCACCGCGTCAGCCGCGTCCCGGATCTCCGCTTCGCCGGGCAGGAACACGAGCACGTCGCCCGGGGCCTCCCGGTCGAGCTCGCGGAGCGCCGTGACGATCGCGCTCACCTCGTCCTCCGGCTCGCCGGCGGCGTCCTGCTCCGCGTCCTCGTCGACGAGCGGGCGATAGCGGATCTCGACGGGATAGGTGCGCCCCGACACCTCGATGACCGGAGCGGGGGTGCCGTCGGCGGCGGCGAAGTGCCGGGCGAAGCTCGCCGGGTCGATCGTGGCGGAGGTGATGATCACCTTCAGGTCCGGGCGCTCCGGGAGGATGCGGGCGAGGTAGCCGAGCAGGAAGTCGACGTTGAGGGACCGTTCGTGCGCCTCGTCGATGATGATCGTGTCGTAGCGCGTCAGCAGGCGGTCGCGGTGGATCTCGTTGAGGAGGATCCCGTCGGTCATCAGGGCGATGCGCGTCTCGTCGGAGACCTTGTCGGTGAAGCGCACCTTGTAGCCGACGAGCGTGCCGAGCTCGACCCGCAGCTCCTCGGCCACGCGCTCCGCGATAGTGCGGGCGGCCAGCCGCCGGGGCTGGGTGTGGGCGATGCGCTCGCGGCCCAGTTCCAGCGCGATCTTCGGCAGCTGCGTGGTCTTCCCCGATCCGGTCGCGCCGGCGACGATGACGACCTGGTGGTCCCGGATGGCGTCGGCGATCTCGTCCCTGGCGGCGCTGACGGGCAGCTCCGGGGGGTAGGAGATCACGGGGGAGGACATAGCCCTCCATCGTATGCCGGGATGCACACCGGAGCCGCCGCGATCGCCGCATACGATCATCGGGTGATGACTGCTCTGCGCCCCGTGCGCTGGTTCCGCGAGTTCGGTCGGCCGCCGCGCATCCTCGGCCTCGACGTCGCACGGGGTCTGGCGATCCTGGGAATGGCCGGCGCCCACGTCGGCATGACCGACGCTTTCGACTGGGGCGACCCCACCACGTGGACGGACCTCGTGCACGGTCGTTCCTCGATCCTCTTCGCGCTGCTCGCCGGCGTCTCCATCGCGCTCATGACGGGGCGCGACGTGCTGCCGGAGCGGGAGCGTCTCCCCGGCATCCGCCTGAATCTCGTCGGCCGCGGCGCCGTGATCTTCGTGATCGGCCTGGCCCTGGAGCTCCTCAACACCCCGATCGCCGTGATCCTGACGCTCTACGGGCTGCTCTACGTCGCGGTCATCCCCGTGCTGCGGTGGCGGCCCCGGCAGCTGCTCCTCGGCGTCGCCGTCCTCGCGCTCGCCGGTCCGGCGCTGCTCGCCCTGATCAGCGCGGTGGCGCTGCAGCCGTTCGGCGCGGGCATCGGGTTCGTGCTCTACGGCACCTATCCGATCACCGTGTGGCTGGCTCTCGTGCTGGGCGGCATGGCCCTGGGCCGGCTCCGCGTGCAGGAGGTGCGCACGGCCGTCGTCGCCCTCGTCATCGGGGTGGTCCTCGCCGCGATCGGCTACGGCCTGGGCGCCCTCGGCGCGGGCGCGGGGCTGGGCGGGACGGAATCGATCGTCTCCTCGACGAGCGAGGACTCCGGCAGCGGGAGCCTGGACAGCCTTCCCAGCGAGAGCCTGGACAGCCTTCCCGCCGAGAGTCTGTCGTCGTTCATCCCGGACGACGTGATGCCGCCGTCCGGTTGGGAGAGCTACCCCGAGGCTCTCGCCGCGACCGATCCGTTCGGTTCCGTGGTCCGCGCCGTCTTCGCCGTCGACCCGCACAGCGGCGGCACCGCCGAGATCCTGGGCTCCGGCGGGTTCGCCCTCGCGGTGATCGCGCTGTGCCTGCTCCTGAGCCGCCCGCTGCGCTGGCTGCTGCTGCCGCTCGGCGCTCTGGGGTCCATGCCGCTCACGGCATACAGCCTGCACGTCGTCTCCGTCGTCCTCGTCGCGGGCCCTGGCGGCTTCATCGCGGACAACTCGTTCTGGGGGCTCACAGCCGTGGCACTCCTGGTGGTGACGACGCTGTGGGCGATGTTCGTCGGACGCGGTCCCCTGGAGCGCCTCGTCGGTAAGGGGGCCGCCGCGATGGCCGCGGTCCCTCGGCGCTGACGCTTTTCGTCATCCGCACGGGCACGCCTGTCATCACAGGTCCTAGGCTGGGGGGATGACCATTCCTGCACTCGAACTGAACGACGGCAACTCCATCCCCCAGCTGGGCTACGGCGTCTTCAAGGTGCCGCCGGCAGAGACCGAGAAGGCGGTGAGCGAGGCCCTCGAGATCGGGTACCGCCACATCGACACCGCCGCGATCTACGGCAACGAGGAGGGCGTGGGCGCCGCCATCGCGTCCTCCGGCATCCCGCGCGAGGAGCTCTTCGTCACCACGAAGCTGTGGAACGACCGTCATCACGACGACGAGCCCCGCGCCGCCATCGGCGAGAGCCTCGAGAAGCTCGGCCTGGAGCAGGTCGACCTGTACCTCGTGCACTGGCCCACTCCGGCGAAGGACGACTACGTCCACGCGTTCGCGAAGCTCATCGAACTGCGCGACGCGGGCCTGACCCGCAGCATCGGCGTCTCGAACTTCCTCGTCCCGCACCTGGAGCGCACGGTGAAGGAGACCGGCGTCGTCCCGGCCGTGAACCAGATCGAGCTGCACCCGGCGTACCAGCGCCGCGAGGAGGTCGCCTGGGCCGAGGCCAACGGCGTGCGCATCGAGGCGTGGGGTCCGCTCGGCCAGGGCAAGTACGACCTCTTCGGCACTCCGGCGGTCGCGGATGCGGCCGCCGCCCACGGCGTGACGCCCGCGCAGGCCGTCCTCCGCTGGCACCTGCAGAAGGGCATCATCGTGTTCCCGAAGTCGGTGCGCCCGGAGCGCCTGCGGGAGAACCTCGACGTGTTCGGCTTCGAGCTGACCGACGCCGAGATCGCCGCGATCGACGCCCTCGACCCGCTCGACGGCTCCGGCCGCGTCGGCTCGCACCCGGACGAGGTCAACTGATCCCGCCCTCATACCGGCCGCGGGCTCGGCACTGACGCCGTCACCGAGCCCGCACTGACCGGAGCCCTGCTCCCGAGCCCGCGGACCGCGGCTCGTCTCCGTTCCACATGACGCCCCGTGTCGCTTCGCGCGACACGGGGCGTCCGCGTGGGTACCGTCGAGCGCATGACAGCTCCGCTCCGCGTCGTCGCCGTCTCGGGCTCCCTGCACGAGCCGAGCAAGACCACCGCCCTCCTCCGAGCGATCACCGCCGCGGTCGCCGAGCGTGCCCCCGTCGAGGCGCAGCTGATCGAGCTCACGCAGATCGGGCCGTCGCTCGCGGGTGCTCTCACCCGTGACCAGCTCCCGCCGGAGGTGGAGGTGCACCTGCAGGCGATCGAGACCGCCGACCTCCTCATCGTGGGGAGCCCGGTGTACCGCGCTTCGTTCACCGGGCTGTTCAAGCACCTGTTCGACTTCGTGGACCAGTACGCGCTCGTCGGCACACCGGTGCTCCTCGCCGCGACCGGCGGCGGCGAGCGGCACGCCCTCATGATCGAGCACCAGCTCCGGCCGCTCTTCGCCTTCTTCCAGGCGCTCACGCTGCCCCTCGGCGTGTACGCGAGCACCACGGACTTCGACGGCTACGAGGTGGCCACCGACGTGCTGCGCGCGCGCATCGCCTTGGCCGCCGAGCGAGCCCTCCCGCTCGTCGGCTACACCGCGGGCCGCCCCGCGGAGCTGCTCGTCGGCTGACCCGGAGCTGCCGGTCCCCGCGAGCTGATCGACGGCCGACCCGCAGCCTGTCTCCCCGGCGTAGCGTGGGGACATGACGAACCGTCTCGCCGACACCCTCAGCCCGTACCTTCGGGCGCACGCCGACAACCCCGTCGACTGGTACCCGTGGGGCGAAGAGGCGTTCGCCGAGGCCCGCCGCCGGGACGTGCCGATGCTGATCTCGATCGGCTACTCCACCTGTCACTGGTGTCATGTGATGGCACGCGAGTCGTTCGCCGACACCGAGACCGCCGCCCGCATCAACGAGGGGTTCGTCGCGGTGAAGGTCGATCGCGAGGAGCATCCGCACGTCGACGGGGCCTACATGGCCGCCGCGTCCGCGTTCACGCAGAACCTCGGCTGGCCGCTCACGGTGTTCACCACCCCCGCCGGTCGCGCGTTCTACGCGGGGACGTACTGGCCGCCCGAGGCGCGACCGCCGATGCCGGCGTTCCGCGATGTGCTGGCCGCCGTCCGCGAGGCCTGGACGACGCGCCGCGCGCAGGCCGAGGAGTCCGCGGACGCGGTGACCGCAGCCCTCGCGGAGGCTGCGCAGGCCACGCGCTCGACCCTCCCGGACACCGCCGCGCTCGCCGAGGCCGCCCGCGGTCTCGCCGCAAGGGAGGACAACGAGTTCGGCGGCTTCGGCGGAGCTCCGAAGTTCCCGGTGGCCACGACCCTGCGGTTCCTGCAGCAGCCCCTCGTCCGCGAGGCCGCGCCGGAGGCCGCGGCAGCAGCCGAGCGCGCGCTCACGGCGATGGCGGGCTCTGCTCTGCGGGATGCCGACGGCGGGTTCTTCCGCTATGCGACCCGGCGCGACTGGACGGTGCCGCACTACGAGCGCATGCTGACCGACAACGCCCAGCTTCTCGAGGTCGCGCTCGACACGGGCGACGAGGAGACCGCCCGCGGAATCGCCCGCTTCCTGCTCGGCACGCTGCGGCGGGAGGGCGGCGGTTTCGGCGCCGCTCAGGACTCCGAGTCGTGGATCGACGGGGCCCGCAGCGAGGGCGGCTACTACCTCCGCCCGGTCCCGGAGCGCGCCACGCTGGAGCCGCCGGCGGTGGACGACAAGGTCATCACGGGATGGAACGGCCTCGCGGTCGCGGCACTCGCCAGGGCGGGTGCGACGCTCGGCGAGGACGCGTGGGTCGCCGCCGCCGCGGACGCCGCCGACGCCGTGCTCCGCACCAATCGCGGTGCCGACGGCGCTCTCGTGCGGGCGTCCTTGGACGGCCGGGCCTCCGCCGCGGTGGCCACTGCGGCCGACCTCGCCCTCCTCGCCGACGGCCTGTTCGCCCTGGCGGCGGCGACCGGCGACGTCGCTCCCGCGGTCACGGGACGGGACCTCCTCGACGAGGTGCTGGACGGAGCCGGGGGAGACGACCCGCTGCTCCGCGCGCAGGGCATCGCCGCCTCGCCCGATCACACCGACGGAGACCTCCCCTCGGACACGGCGGCGGTCGCGCAGGCCGCGCTCACCGCCTGGCGGCTCGGAGCGGGCGACCGGTACCGCGCGGCGGCGGCCGAGCGGGTGGAGGCGCTCGCCTCCCGGGCGCTCGCCCAGCCCTTCGCGCACGGCAGCCTGCTCCGGGTCGCCGCCGGACTCGCCGCAGCCCCGCGGCAGCTCGTCGTGGTCACGGAGGACCCCGGGGGAGCGCTCGCCGCCGCGGCACGCGGAGCCGATGCCGATGTCATCGTCGTCGTCAGCCCGGCGCAGGCCACGGCGTTCGCCACCGCGGGTTTCGAACTGTTCGACGGCAAGGAGGCGACAGCCGAGCGCGCCTACGACTGCCGCGCCTTCGTGTGCCGCCTGCCGGTGAGCGATCCGGCCGCGGTGTCGCACGCACGGTGAGCGCCCTTCCCCGGAGCAGGGGTGTGCAATCTGCCTAGCGTGCGGCACCCAGGTGGCGTTCGATTGCGCGCGATGCGCAGCTTCGAGTGCACGGTTTGCCCAGCGCCTGCCATCCGTTCTAGGGTGACGCGACCCCTCTCGGATCACAGCAAGGATGCTCTGACGATGACCCTCTCCGCCCGCGCCGGCCTCGACGCCGTGCCCGCCTACCGACAGGGGCGCTCCGCCCCGGCCGGTGCCTCCAAACTCTCCTCGAACGAGTCGCCGCACCCGCCGCTGCCCTCCGTCGTGCAGGCCGTGCAGGACCGGGTCGCCGGCATCCACCGCTACCCGGACATGAGCGCCTCCGCGGTCCGGGAGGCGCTCGCCGCCCGGTACGCCGTGGACCCGGCCCAGGTGACCGTCGGCGCCGGGTCGGTGGAGATCGCCGCCCAGCTCATCCACGCGGTCGCCGGCGAGGGCGACGAGGTCGTCTTCGCATGGCGGTCCTTCGAGGCGTACCCCTCGCTCGTCCGGATCGCGGGCGCCACGCCTGTCGCCGTGCCGCTGGACGCCGGCCACGGACACGACCTCGACGCGATGCGCGCCGCGATCACCCCGCGCACGCGTCTCGTGTTCGTGTGCAACCCCAACAACCCGACCGGCACCGTCGTCGACGCCGAGGCGCTGGAGCGCTTCGTCGCCGCGGTGCCGCACGACGTCCTCGTCGTCATCGACGAGGCCTATGTGCACTTCGACCGCACGGACAGCCGCGGTGCCGGGATCGAGCTGTTCCGTCGGCACCCGCACGTCGCGGTGCTGCACACGTTCTCCAAGGCGTACGGCCTGGCCGGCCTCCGCATCGGCTACGCGATCGCCCCCACCGCGATCGCGAGGCGCAGCGCAAGGTGGCCGTGCCGTTCGGGGTCACCGACCTCGCCCAGGCCGCGGCCCTCGCCTCGCTCGCCGCGGAGGACGAGCTCGCCGTCCGCATCGACGAGGTCGTGGCGCAGCGCGATCGGCTGTACACCGTGCTCACCGCGGCAGGCTGGCCCGCCGTCCGTTCGCAGGCCAACTTCGTCTGGGTCCCGGCGGGGGAGCGCACCGGCGAGCTCGACGCCCTCCTGCACGCCGGGGGCGTGGTCGCCCGCGCCTTCCCCGGCGAGGGCGTGCGCATCTCGTCCGGATCCGCCGCTGACATCGACCGGGTGGAAGCCGCCCTCGAGACCGAGCTCGCCGAGGTGAACGCATGAGCGATGGACGCTTGACCAACGATCCCGTGACCGAGGTCCCCGTCACCACGACGACCACGAAGGGCCTGCACCCGGGCCTCACCCGCCGCCAGATCTCCATGATGGGGCTCGGCGGCGCGATCGGCGCGGGGCTGTTCGTCGGCTCAGGGCAGGCGATCAGCGTCGCCGGACCCGCCGTGCTGATCTCCTACCTCGTCGCGGGCGGCATCGTCGTGCTCGTGATGGCGATGCTCGCCGAGATGGTCGCGGCCCGCCCGAGCTCCGGCGCCTTCAGCTCCTACGCCCAGAAGGCCATGGGGCGCAGCGCCGGAAGCGCGGTGGGCTGGCTGTACTGGATCCAGCTGGTCGTCGTGATCGCCGCGGAGGCGACCGGCGCGGCCGGGATCGTGGCGAACTGGGTGCCCGGGATCCCCGCGTGGGTCTGGGTGCTGGTCTTCGTCGTCGCCCTCACCGCGGTGAACCTCTTCGGCGTGCGCAACTACGGCCGTTTCGAGTTCTGGTTCGCGGCGATCAAGGTCGCCGCGATCATCGCCTTCCTCGTCGTCGGCGTGTGCGCGATCGTCGGACTCATCCCCGGTGTGCCGGCGACGGGGATCTCGAACCTCGTGGACGAGGGCGGCTTCGCCCCGCACGGGATCACCGGCATCGCGGCGGCGCTCCTCATCGTCGTCTTCGCGTTCGGCGGCACCGAGGTCGTGGCGATCGCCGCGGCCGAGTCCGACGACCCCGCGCGGAACATCCGCCGGATCGTGCGCGAGGTGCTCGTGCGCATCCTCATCTTCTACGTCGGCTCGATCTTCGTCATCGTCGCGGTGCTCCCGTGGGACGACCCCGCCGTGCAGGCCGGTCCGTTCTCGGCCGTGCTGGACACGCTGAACATCCCGGGCGTCGGTCTCGTGATGGACCTCATCGTGGTGATCGCGCTGCTCTCGGCCATGAACGCCAACATCTACGGCGCCTCCCGGATGGCGTACTCGCTGGGGGAGCGGGGACTGGCGCCGCTGTCCGTCACCCGGACGAGCCTCAAGGGCGTCCCGTTCGTCGCGGTGCTCGCCTCGGTGGCCTTCGGGTTCGTCACCGTCGGACTGAACTGGGCGTTCCCGGACGTCGTGCTTCCGGCGCTGCTGAACGTCGTCGGGTCGACCCTGCTGGTGATCTGGACGGCGACGGCGATCTCGCAGATCGTGCTGCGACGTCGGGCCGACCGCGCCGGCGAGGCGATGCCCATGCGGCTCTGGGGCTTCCCCTGGGTGTCGTGGCTGTGCCTGGTGCTGCTGGCCGCCGTGATCGCGCTCGCGATGATCGACCCGGCCGCGCGCATCCAACTGCTGCTCACGCTCGGGCTCACCGCGGTGCTGCTCGTCGTCGCCCGCCTGACGCGGGGTGTCTCCCGCCCCGGCATCGTCAGGGAGTGACGTGCGGATCGATCGCCTCGACGCCGCGCTGATCCGGCTGCTGACGGAGTCGCCGCAGCTGCCTCTCCTCGAGTGCGCGCGCCGGCTGGGCATCGCGCGAGGGACCGCCACCAGCCGTCTCGCGCGGCTGCACGAGGGCGGGGTGATCGAGGCGATCGTGCCGCGCATCGACCCCGCCGGCTTCGGCTACGGCGTCGTGGCGTTCTGCCTCGTCGAGATCGACCAGAAGGTCGGGCACGACGATGCGGCGACGGCCCTCGCGGACGCGGTGCCGGAGATCGTCGACATGCACACCGTGACCGGCGCGAGCGACATGCAGCTCCGGCTCGTCGCGCGCGACGCGACCCGGCTCCAGGAGGTGCTGGACCGGGTCGCCCTGGTGCCGGGCGTCGCGCGGACGGCGTCCTCGATCGCCATGCGCACCCACCTCTCCGGTCGCGTGCTCCCGCTCGTGGAGCACGTGGCCGACGAGATCCCCTGACCGGGGTTCACGGCGCGGCGGGTCAGACCCAGCCGGGCAGCCAGTTGTGCAGGCGCCAGAAGTCGTACGGCACGCTCATCCCCGTCCACAGCGGCAGGAAGAACGCCGAGACGAGGACGACGACGCCGAGGAAGATCAGGACGGTCCGCTCTCCGGACTGGCGGCGCACGAGCGGATCCTCGCGGCGCCCCGCGATGATCCGCAGCGTGACGGTGAGCGCGAGCACGAGGAACGGCATCATCACGACCGTGTAGAACTGGAAGATGGTCCGCTCAGGGAACATCAGCCAGGGGAGGTAGGTGACGGCGAGCCCCACGAGCGGAAGACTCAGGGCCGGGCCGACCGGCTGTCGGGTGATCCAGCCGCGGATGAGGCGGTAGAGCAGGTACACGCCGGCCGCGACGCCGCCGTACCAGATGAGCGGGTTGGGGACCGCCGAGATCACGCCGATGCAGTGGTCGACGCCGCAGCCGGTGGGGTCGCTGTCCACCCACACCGCCGTCGGGCGGAGCAGGAAGGGCCACTCCCACGCCGGGCTCGCGTACGGGTGTCCTCGGGTGAGGCCCACGTGGAAGCCGAGCATCGCCTCGTGGTAGTTCCACAGCGCGACGAGCGGGTTCGGATCGCTGCCGCGGTCGTAGCCGTTCGCCGTCACCAGCCATCCGGTCCAGCTCGCGAGGTACACCGCGAGCGCGGGGACGACGAGGAGCACGAACGACACCGGCCCCTGCCGGAAGACCGCGGATGCCGGCCATACGACGACCCCGCCGCGGCGGCGGGCGAGGGCGTCGGTGATCACGACGTAGAGGCCGAAGCCCGCGAGCACGTACAGTCCCGACCACTTCACCGCCGAGGCGGCGCCGAGCGCGAGACCCGCGGCGACGAGCCACGGACGGCGCCACAGGATCGGTCCCCACAGCGGATCCTCGTCGTCCGGATCCCGACGTTCGAGCAGCGGGATCGTGTGCTGGCGGTCGATGAGCACGAACAGCACGCCCAGCAGTACGAAGAAGGTGAGGATGCCGTCGAGCAGCGCGATCCGGCTCATCACGATGCTGAGGCCGTCGATCGCGAGGAGCGTGCCGGCCACGGTCGCCGCCACGACCGAACCGGTCAGACGTCGGGCGATGAGGTAGACCAGCAGCACGGATGCTGCGCCGAGCACGGCGGTCGCGAGACGCCAGCCGGCGCTGTTGTCCGGTCCGCCGATGGCCATGCCCAGCGCGATCAGCCACTTCCCGAGCGGCGGGTGCACGATGAACGCACCCTTGTTCGTCAGGGGGAGCTCCTGCAGGGTGATGAACGCGTCGTTCGCGTTCTCTCCCCACACCCCCTCGTAGCCGAGGCTCCACAGCGACCAGGCGTCCTTGACGTAGTAGGTCTCGTCGAAGGCGAGCTGATGGGGATGGCCGACGTTCGCCAGGCGCAGCACCGCGGCGAGGGCGGTGATCAGCAGCGGGGCCAGCCAGCCCATCGCCCGGCCCCAGTCCGGGGCGTGCAGCACGCGGTCGCGGAGCCGCTCGTAGCGCGTGAGCCGCTCCTCGGGGGCGGGCAGCAGGGGCTCGGGCGCGGTCACCGGTCCAGCCTAGACACACTCCGCCCTGTGCTCCCGGTATGCCGGCCCCGGTCCGCTCCGACGCCCCCGACTCAGACCCGCGCCTAAGCTGGGCGGGTGATCATCCTCGCCGCGACTCCGATCGGAAACCTGGGCGATGCGTCGCGGCGACTCGTGGAGGTGCTGGAGAACGCCGAGATCGTCGTCGCGGAGGACACCCGCACGACACAGCGACTCCTGCAGGCCCTGAAGATCGACAACCGGCCCCGGCTGATCGCGCTGCACGACCACAACGAGAAGCAGAAGGCCGCGGAGCTGGCCGCGCTCGCCGCGGAGACCGACCTCGTGGTGCTGAGCGACGCGGGGATGCCGACCGTGAGCGATCCGGGATACGGTCTCGTCGCCGAGGCCGTGGCGCAGGGGGTCACGGTGACCGCCATTCCGGGACCCAGCGCGGTGCTCATGGCCCTGGCGATCTCGGGGCTTCCCACGGACCGCTTCACCTTCGAGGGGTTCCTGCCGCGGAAGCCGGGGGAGCGCCGGGCGACCCTCTCCGCCCTCGCCGCCGAGCCCCGCACGATGGTGTTCTTCGAGTCGCCCTCGCGCCTCGCGACCACCCTCACCGACATGGGGGCTGCCTTCGGCGCGGACCGCCGGATCGCCGTGTGCCGGGAGCTGACGAAGCTGTACGAGGAGGTCCGTCGCGGCACCGCGTCCGAGCTCGCCGCCTGGGCCGCCGACGGCGTGAAGGGCGAGATCGTCGTGGTCGTCGAGGGTGCGCCGCGGCGGGAGGCCTCACCGGAGGACGCCCTCGCTCAGGTGCAGGCCCTGGTCGCGGACGGCACCCGGTTGAAAGACGCGGCCTCCGAGGTCGCGGCCCTGACGGGCCTGTCCTCCCGAGACCTGTATCAGGCCGCCCTCGCGGCGCGGTCACGGTGACTCCGGTCGCAGATTCGCACCCCGGTCGCAGGGATTCCGGGGAGGCGTGCGACGCGGGTCCGGATCTGCGACTTCCCGCCGACGGGGAGTCCGTCGCGCGAGCCTACGACGAGAGGGCCGCGGAGTACCTCGAGGTCGCGGGGGACCTGGGGCTGATGGATCCGCGCGACCGCGAGCTCATCCGCCGCTGGCGCGATGAGACTCCGGGGATGCTGCTCGACGCGGGATGCGGTCCCGGTCACTGGACGGCCTTTCTCCACGGGGATGACGGCGCAGAGTTCGAAACCGGGCGCGACGTCGAGGGGATCGACCTCTCCACGGCCTTCATCCACGGGGCGAGGGTTCGGTATCCGCACCTCACGTTCCATCACGGGTCGTTCCGGACGCTGCCGCAGGCATCGGGCACGGTCGGCGGCATCCTCGCGTGGTACTCGGTGATCCACACGCCTCCGGCCGAGCTCACGGAGGTGTTCGCCGAGTTCGCTCGGGTTCTCGCCCCCGGCGGGAGCCTGCTCCTCGGATACTTCGTCGGCGAACCCCGGGCGGCCTTCGCTCATGCGGTCGCACCCGCGTTCTTCTGGACCGCCGAGGCCCTGTCCCCGCTGCTCGCCGCGGCCGGCCTCGAGCTGCAGTGGTCCGAGGCCCGCGAGCGAGAGCCCGGCGAGATCAGCTCCCGCCCCCACGGCGCCCTCCTCGCCCTCCGCTCCTGATCCGGCCCCAGCCCGGCGTCGCAGATCTGCACCGTGTCGCAGGTTCTGGCACCATCCGTGCGACACCGACGCGAATCTGCGCCCGCGCGCGGGAGAGGACGGGGGCACCGGGGGAGACTGTCCTACGCTGACAGAACCAGAACCGGAACCGGAACCGGAACCGGAACCGGAACCACCACCGCGGGGGAGAGGAGCACGCGTGAGCAAGGCCGCGACGGTGTACGACGTCGCCGAGCGCGCCGGAGTGTCGATCGCGACCGTCTCGCGTGTGCTGCGCTCGCCGGAGGCCGTCCGTCCGGTGACCCGAGAGCGGGTGCTCGACGCGGTCGCCGCGCTGGGCTACGTCCCCAGCGGCAGTGCGCGGGGTCTGGCCGAGCGTCGGACGGGGGTGCTGGGGCTGTACTTCCCCCAGTTCGACGCCGCCGAGGACGCCCCGCCCCTCGACGTGCTGTCCGCCGCTGCTCGCCCGCCGTTCACGGTCGTGTCGGACGAAGCCGACCCGCCGCACTCCTCGATGCTGTTCCTCGATGAAGTCCTGCGGGGGGCCGAGCTGGAGGCGTGGAAGCAGGGGTTCGTGCTCATGGTGGGCGTCGGACGTGACGACCCCGACCGCTCGACCGTCCGCGACATGGCCGGCCGGGTGGACGGACTCATGGTGCTCGCCCGCAGCGTGCCGGACGAGGTGCTGGCGCGGCTGGGGCGGCGTATCCCGGTGGTCGTGCTGTCCGGGCCGCCGCGGGGCGATGCCTACGACCATGTCACGGTGAGCAACGCCGAGGCGATGGGGGAGCTGACCCGCCATGTGCTGTCGCAGGTCGGGGAGGGGGAGATCGCGTTCCTCGCCGGGCCGGCCGACTCGCCGGACGCGGAGCAACGGTGGGAGGGCGTGTCGACCGCGCTCGCCGCAGCGGGGCGTGATCCGGCAGCGGTGCGCGTGCTGCGGGGCGACTTCACACGGGCCTCCGGGCGCCGGGCCGGGCAGGAGCTCACGCGCGACGGCGTGCCCGCCGCGCTCATCGCCGCCAACGACCAGATGGCCCTCGGGGCGATGGACGTGTTCCGTGCTGCGGGCGTGCAGGTGCCGGACGACGTGCTCGTGACGGGGTTCGACGGCATCGAGGCGGCGACCCTGGTGTCGCCGCCGCTGACCACGATCCGGCAGCCGATGATCGAGCTCGGACGCGCGGCCGTGCAGGTGCTCGCGCGACGGCTGGAGCAGCCGGACGCCCCGCCGCTCACCACGCGTCTGCCCCTCCAGATCCTCCTCCGCGAGAGCTCCACGCGCCCGGCCTGAGTCGCCGCGACCGCGCCGCCCCGGAGGACCCCCTGGCTCATCATGGGGTTGCCGATTCAAAATGTATGCGCTTACAATCTGGTGTACGGCTTCGGCCGGCAGGACTCCCCACCCCCCGGGGCGCCCTTCATGACAGAGACGACATGAGGTCATCCAGTGGCAGAGACGCACACCTTCCGACGCTGGCGCCGCGCCGCCGTCGTGGGGCTCGCGGCCGCAGCGGTCGCGCTCAGCGGCTGCAGCATCCAGATCAGCTCGCAGCCCGACCCGTCGATCGGCGACGACACGATGCTCATCAACGCCGACAAGGGAAACCCGTTCTTCACGCAGAACTTCAACCCCTACCTCACCAACACCAGGACCGCCTCGCGGTGGATCTACGAGCCGCTCATCCTGGTGAACCCGCTCGACGGCGAACTCACCCCGTGGCTCGCGTCCGAGTGGACCCAGCCCGACGCCCGCACGATCGTGATGACGATCCGCGACGGCGTCGAGTGGAGCGACGGCGAGGCGCTCACCCCGGAGGACGTGGCGTTCACGTTCCAGCTCATCAAGGACGAGCCCTCGCTCGACATCAAGGGCGCGTGGCAGCACATCGACCGCATCGAGATCGACGGCGACGACATCGTGTTCCACCTGCAGAGCGACGACGCGCCCTCGCTCTCGATCCTCGGGCAGACCATGATCGTCCCCGAGCACCTGTGGACGGATGTGAAGGACCCGGCCACCTGGCGCAACGAGGAGCCGGTCGGCACCGGGCCGTTCGTGCTCGGCAACTACAACGACCAGCAGTACTCGATGGACCGCAACCCGGACTACTGGCAGGCGGACAGGATCGAGATCGAGCACATCATCCTGCCCGCCACGAACACGCAGCTCGACACCGTGACCCGCGGCTACGACTGGGCCTACTCCTTCATCTCCGACGTCGAGGGCACCTGGGGAGCGGCGAGTCCCGACAACACCTGGTGGTTCCCGCCGGGCGGCGTCATCTCGCTCGTGCCGAACCTCGAGGTCGCGCCCTTCGACGACGTGAACGTCCGCCGCGGCATCGCGCTCGCGCTCGACCGGGAGGAGATCGCGGAGACCGCCTCCGAGGGGTACATGCAGCCCGCAGGGCAGACCGGGCTCATCCTGCCCAACCAGGAGCAGTACCTCGACCCGGAGATCCCCGATCAGGGCATGCTCGCGCAGGACCGCGACGCCGCGCTCGCGGCGTTCGCCGAGTCCGGGTACGCCCTCCAGGGCGACCAGCTCGTCGGCCCGGACGGCGAGCAGCTCGCGTTCTCGTTGACCACCGCCAACGGTTTCTCCGACTGGACGCGCGCCGCTCAGACCGTGCAGCGGCAGCTGGCAGACATCGGCGTCAAGGTGTCGCTCAAGCTCCCGCAGCCCGCGGGCTACCAGAGCGCGATCGGCACCGGCGACTTCGAGATGGCGATCGGCGGCATGGGAAACGGCGACGTGTACCAGGCCTACAACAGCCTGCTCTCCAGCGACTTCTACGTGCCGGCCGGCGAGGTGACCACCAACAACTTCGAGCGCTACCGCTCGCCGGAGGCCGACGCCCTCCTGGAGGAGTTCCGCGCGACGATCGATCCCGAGCGCCAGACCGAGATCGTGCACGAGCTGCAGAGCATCGTGTACGAGGAGGTCCCCGTGATCGGCATGTACTACGGCGGGATCTGGGGCCTGTTCAACGACGCGAAGTTCACCGGCTGGCCCTCCGCGGACGATCCGTACATGATCCCGCAGAACTACGACTCGGCGCCCCTGGGGATCTTCACCCACCTGAAGCGCACGGACGGGGGAGACCAGTGAAGTACGTCCTCCAGAAGATCGGCCTGTTCGTGCTCACCCTGTGGGCCGCGATCACCCTGAACTTCTTCCTGCCCCGCCTGATGCCCGGCTCTCCCGCCGACGCCGCGATCGCGAAGCTCTCCCAGAACGGTCCGGTCTCCGACGCCACGCGCGCCGCGATCGAGGCCCAGCTCGGGGTGCCGACCGGTTCGATGTGGGACCAGTACGTGGCCTACCTCGGCCAGGTCGTCCGGCTCGACTTCGGCGTCTCGTACACGTTCTACCCGCAGACCGTGTCGAGCATGGTCTCCACCGCGCTGCCCTACACGCTCGGCCTCGTCGGCATCGTCACGATCCTCGCGTTCGTGATCGGCACGCTGATCGGCGTGATGGCCGCCTGGCGGCGTGGCACGTGGCTGGACTCGCTGCCGACGCTGACCGGGTCGTTCCTCAGCACGTTCCCGTACTTCTGGACGGCGCTGCTGCTGCTGTTCTTCCTCGGCTACGTGCTGCATTGGTTCCCGACCACCGGCGCCTACTCGGCGACGACCACCCCGGGGTTCACCTGGGACTTCATCGTCGACCTCGTCCGGCACGCGTTCCTGCCCGCGCTGACGATCCTGCTCACCTCCCTCGGCGGCTGGATCATCGGCATGCGCAACGCGATGATCAACACACTCGGCGAGGATTACATCACCTTCGGCGAGGCGAACGGCCTCCGCGGTCGCACCATCGCCCTCCGCTACGCGGCCCGCAACGCGATCCTGCCGAACCTCACCGGCTTCGGGCTCACGCTCGGCGGCGTGGTGGGCGGCTCGATCCTCGTCGAGCAGGTGTTCGGATACCCGGGCATCGGCTACCTGCTGTTCAACGCCGTGATCGGGCAGGACTACCCGCTCATGCAGGCGCTCTTCCTGATGATCACCGTGAGCGTGCTCATCGCCAACTTCCTCGTGGACATCCTCTACGGGGTTCTCGACCCGAGGACTCGACGATGACGACCCCGAACCCCACCCCCAGCACCGTGACCGTCAAGGTCCCGACCGACCGCATCGCGGCGCCCAGACCCTGGCGCGCCTTCGGCCGCGTGGTCGGCACCCTGTGGTCCAACGGCAAGGCCCGCATCGGCCTCTGCCTCCTCGCGTTCTTTGTGCTCGTCGCCGTGTTCGCCCCGTTCCTGGCCCCCTACGGGCCGAAGGAGAACGGCTTCCCGCGGAACGCCGACGCCTCGTGGGAGCACTGGCTCGGCACGACCGCCGCAGGGGAGGACGTGCTCAGCCAGCTCATCTACGGAGCGCAGGTCAGCCTCCTCGTGGGCTTCGCGGCGGGGCTCCTCTCCACGATCGTGGCCGTGCTCATCGGACTGAGCTGGGGCTACATGCGCGGCTTCGCGGGCGAGGTCGTCGGGTTCATCGTGAACCTCTTCCTCGTGATCCCCGGCCTTCCGCTGATGATCGTGATCGCCGCCTACCTGCAGAACGGCGGCATCCTGATGATCATCGCCGTGATCGTCGTGACCGGATGGGCGTGGGGTGCGCGCGTGCTGCGCAGTCAGACCCAGTCCCTCCGCGGCAACGACTTCGTCACCTCGGCGCAGTTCTCCGGCGACAGCAGGGCTCGCATCGTCTTCCGGGAGATCCTGCCGAACATGACCTCGATCATCGCCGGGACGCTCTTCGGGGCGGCGACGGCGGCGATCCTCGCAGAGGCGGGGCTGGAGTTCCTCGGGCTGGGCGACTCCAGCATCGTCAGCTGGGGCACGATGCTCTACTGGGCGCAGAACTCGAACTCCCTGCTCACCGGCCAGTGGCTGCTGCTGTTCGCGCCCGGTCTGTGCATCGCGCTGCTCGCCCTCAGCCTCACACTCATCAACTTCGGCGTGGACGGCATCTCCAATCCGCGCCTCCGCGAAGGGAAGGGCCGATGAGCGCCATGGAGCACGACGACATCCTCCTCGACGTCCAGTCGCTGTCCGTGGAGTACGCCTCCCCGGGACAGGTGCCGGTGCCGGCCGTGCACGACGTGTCGTTCGCGCTCCGGCGCGGCGAGTTCGTCGGGCTCGTCGGCGAGTCCGGGTCGGGCAAGTCCACGCTCGGCTTCGCGCTCACGCGGCTGCAGAAGCCGCCGGCGCGCATCAGCGGAGGACGCATCCTCTTCGACGGCCGCGACATCCGCGAGCTCGACGCCGAGGAGCTGCGGCGTCAGCGGCAGGGCGGCTTCGCCATGGTGCTGCAGTCCGGCATGAATGCGCTGAACCCCGTGCGGACCGTGGGCAACCACTTCCGCGACATCTTCGCCGCGCACGGCCATGTGCCCGCGGAGCAGCGCGAGGCCAGGGCGCGGGAGCTGGTCGGCAAGGTGGGGCTGAAGCCGGAGGTGCTCGACCGGTACCCGGGGGAGCTCTCCGGCGGGATGCGGCAGCGCGCCTCGATCGCCCTCGCCCTCTCGCTCGAACCCCAGCTGATGGTGTTCGACGAGCCCACCACGGCGCTCGACGTGCTCGTCCAGCACGCGGTCATGGACACGATCCAGGAGCTGCAGAGGTCGGAGCGGTTCACGGCCATCCTCATCAGCCATGACCTCGGCATCGTCCTCGAGGCGACCGACCGGGTGATGGTCATGCACGAGGGGCGCATCGTGGAGGATGCCTCCAGCCAGGACATCCTGCACCGTCCGCAGGACGAGTACACCCGGATGCTGTTGAGTCACTACGCCGACCCGCGCGCCGAGAAGATCGAGATCCCCGGGTTCGTCGATCTCGGCACCCGTCGCCGGGAGGGGCGCAGCCGCACGGACGTCACCGAGACGTTGCCGACGGTGTCGCCGCGGGACGCCCGCCGCGCCGACGCTGCGATCGTGGTGGAGGGCGTCTCCAAGCGCTATCCGGCTCCGCGACGCGGACAGGATCCCGTCGTCGCGGTCGACGACGTGTCGTTCCGGCTGGAACCGGGGGAGGCTCTCGCTCTCGTGGGCGCGTCGGGTTCGGGCAAGTCGACGATCGCGAAGATGCTCACCGGGGTCGAGAAGCCGACCTCCGGCAGCATCCGGTTCGGCGATACCGACGTCGCGTCCTTGAAGCGTCGGGGCCTCCGCGACCTCCGCAAGGACCTGCAGATGGTGTTCCAGGATCCGTACGCGGCCCTGAACCCGCTGCACACCGTCGAGTACGCGCTGACCCGTCCGGTCGTGAACTACACGAGGCTGCGCGGGGCGGAAGCCAGGGCCCGTGTGCTCGAACTGCTGGAGACGGTGGGTCTGACGCCCGTCGAGCAGTTCGCCGCCAAGCTGCCGCACCAGCTCTCCGGCGGGCAGCGGCAGCGCGTCGTTATCGCCAGGGCGCTCGCGAGCGACCCACAGGTGCTGATCGCGGACGAGCCGGTGTCGATGCTCGACGTGTCCCTCCGCGCCGGCGTGCTCGCGCTGCTGGAGGACCTCCGCGAACGGTGGGGCATCAGCATGCTCTACATCACGCACGATCTGCTGAGCGCGCGTCTGGTCACCGAGAACATCATCGTGCTCAACAGCGGCCGCGTCGTCGAGCGGGGCGAGACCTCCCAGGTGCTGCAGCATCCGGAGGACCCGTACACGGTCGAACTGCTCGACGCCGTGCCGAACCCCGCCCGCGCTCGCTGACGCGCGCCGAACGACTGCAAGAAAGAGAGAGGAGCGCATCCGTGCTCGCATTCCCCGACGGCTTCCTCTGGGGCGCCGCAACGGCCGCCCACCAGGTGGAGGGCAACAACACCACGAGCAACTGGTGGGCGATGGAACACGCGCCGGACTCGACCATGGTCGAGCCCTCCGGTGACGCCGCCGACCACTTCCACCGGTATCCGGAGGACATGCGGCTGCTCGCCGAGGCGGGGCTGAACTCCTATCGCTTCTCGGTCGAGTGGGCGCGGATCGAGCCGGAGCGCGGGTTCGTCTCGCGGGCGATGCTCGACCACTACCGCCGCATGATCGACACCGCGCGGGAGAACGGTCTGGACCCGACGGTCACCCTCATGCACTTCACGGTGCCGCAGTGGTTCCAGAAGGACGGCTTCTGGCGTGCGGACGACGCGGTGGACCTGTTCTCCCGCTACGTCGAGAGGGTGCTGCCGATCCTCGACGGGGTGCGCTACGTGTGCACGATCAACGAACCGAACATCGCGGCGATGCTGGCCGGGGGAGAGGACGCGGCGAACCTCGTCGCCTACGGCCTCCCGAACCCCGACCTCGGCGTCGCGGACACCCTGCTGCAGGCGCACCGGCGCGCGTCCGAGATCCTGCACACGGTCCCCGGTGTGCAGGCGGGGTGGACGATCGCCACCCAGGCGTTCCACTCCACGGGGGAGCCCGGCGCGGACGAGATGCTCGCGACGTACGGCGACCCGCGTGACCACTGGTACCTGGAGCAGTCCGCCGGCGACGACTTCGTGGGCGTGCAGGCCTACACCCGCACGTTCATCGGTCCGGAGGGTCCGCTGCCGGTGTCGCCGGATGTGGAGACGACACTCACGGGCTGGGAGTTCTTCCCCGAGGCCCTCGAGCTGGGCGTGCGCAGCGCGTGGGAGCGCAGCGGCGGCGTGCCCGTGCTCGTCACGGAGAACGGCATCGCCACGGCCGACGACACCCGGCGCATCGCCTACACGCAGGGGGCGCTGGAGGGGCTGCACCGCGCCATCAGCGACGGCATCGAGGTCCGCGCCTACCAGCACTGGAGCGCGCTGGACAACTACGAATGGGCGAGCGGATTCCGGCCGACGTTCGGTCTCATCGGCTTCGACCACGAGACCTTCGAGCGGTTCCCGAAGCCCTCGCTGGCCTGGCTCGGCGAGGTCGCCCGCCGCAATGGGCTCTGACGAGCCGCACGGCGTAACCACGGGCATGGGGGCACCTAGAATTGTCCCCATGCCCGCTGGCGACTCCTTCTACATCACCACGCCCATCTACTACCCCTCCGATGTGCCGCACATCGGCCACGGGTACACGACGGTGGCCGTCGACACCCTCGCGCGGTGGCACCGCCAGGCGGGGGACGACACGTGGATGCTCACGGGGACGGACGAGCACGGGCAGAAGATGCTGCGGGCCGCGGCGGCGAACGGCGTCACCCCGCAGGAATGGGTCGACAAGCTCGTCAGCGAGAGCTGGTTCCCGCTGCTGAAGACCCTCGACGTCGCGAACGACGACTTCATCCGCACCACGCAGGAGCGGCATGAGACGAACGTGCAGACGTTCTTCCAGCGCCTGTACGACCGCGGGTACATCTACGCGGGAGAGTACGAGGCGCTCTACTGTGTGGGCTGCGAGGAGTTCAAGCCGGAATCGGAGATCGTCGACGGCACGGGTCCGTTCGAGGGGCTGAAGGTCTGCGCCATCCACTCGAAGCCGCTCGAGCTGCTGCAGGAGAAGAACTACTTCTTCAAGCTCAGCGAGTTCCAGGACCGCCTGCTCGAGCTCTACAAGACGGAGCCCGACTTCGTGCGCCCCGACTCGGCGCGCAACGAGGTCGTCTCGTTCGTGAGCCAGGGGCTCAAGGACCTCTCGATCTCCCGCTCGACCTTCGACTGGGGCATCCCGCTGCCGTGGGACGAGTCGCACGTCATCTATGTGTGGGTCGACGCGCTGCTCAACTACGCCACGGCCGTCGGCTACGGCTCCGACGAGGAGACCTTCGAGCGCCGCTGGCCCGCCTACCACGTGGTCGGCAAGGACATCCTGCGCTTCCACGCCGTGATCTGGCCCGCGCTGCTGATGGCCGCGGGGCTCGACGTCCCGAAGGGCGTGTTCGCGCACGGCTGGCTGCTCGTGGGCGGCGAGAAGATGTCGAAGTCGAAGCTCACCGGCATCGCGCCGACCGAGATCACCGATGTCTTCGGCTCCGACGCGTACCGCTTCTACTTCCTGTCCGCGATCGCGTTCGGACAGGACGGCTCCTTCTCCTGGGAGGACCTCTCCGCCCGGTACCAGGCCGAGCTCGCGAACGGCTTCGGCAACCTCGCCTCGCGTACGACCGCGATGATCGAGAAGTACTTCGAGGGCATCGTGCCGCCGGCGGCCGCGTACACCGAGGCGGACCTCGCGATCCAGAAGATCGTGGCGGACGCCGCGACGAAGGCGGACGCCGCGATCGGCCAGTTCCGCATCGACGAGGCCATCTCCGCGATCTGGACCATCGTCGACGCGCTCAACGGGTACATCACGGAGAACGAGCCGTGGGCCCTCGCCCGCGACGAGGACCAGCGCGAGCGTCTGGGCACCGTGCTCTACACGTGCGCCGAGGGGCTGCGCGCGCTCGCCGTGCTGCTGTCGCCGGTGATGCCGCAGTCCACCGAGAAGCTGTGGATCGCCCTCGGCGCCGCGGAGACCCTCGGCCGCCTGCAGGACCAGCCCATCCGCGAGGCGGGAGCCTGGGGCGTGCTGAAGCCGGGCACGAGCGTCAACGGCCTCGCTCCGTTGTTCCCGCGCGTGGAGTCCACGGCCTGACATCCGGGCAGGACACCATGGCGGAGACCTACGTGCGCGAGCGCTCGGGCGACGGGCGCAAGGATCGGACCTATCCGGCGGCCCCGGAACCCCTCGCCGCGCCCGTCTACGACAACCACGCGCACCTCGAGATCGCCGATGGCCCTTCGACAGGCTCAGGGACCCAGGGGCTTTCCCTCAAAGCCCAGCTCGACCGGGCGGAGGCGGTCGGCGTCATCGGGGTCGTGCAGGCGTCCGGAGACATCGAGTCGTCCCGCTGGGCGGTCGAGGCCGCCGTGTCCGATCCGCGGGTCCTCGCCGCGGTCGCCATCCACCCGAACGACGCGCCGACCTACGCGGAGGAGGGCCGTCTCGACGAGGCGCTCGCCGTGATCGACGAGCTCGCCGCGCATCCGCGCACGCGGGCGATCGGCGAGACCGGCCTCGACTTCTTCCGCACCGAGCCGGAGCGCCGCGCTCCGCAGTTCGCCTCCTTCGAGGCGCACATCGCGCTCGCCAAGAAGCACGGCATCGCGATGCAGATCCACGACCGGGATGCGCACGAGGCCGTGCTCGAGACGCTGACGCGGGTCGGCGCTCCCGAGCGCACCGTGTTCCACTGCTTCTCGGGGGACGAGGCGATGGCGCGGGTCTGCGCCGATGCCGGGTACTACCTCTCGTTCGCCGGGAACGTGACGTTCAAGAACGCGCAGAACCTGCGGGACGCCCTCAAGGTCACCCCGCTCGACCGCCTCCTCGTCGAGACGGATGCCCCGTTCCTCACGCCGGTCCCGCTGCGGGGCCGCCCGAACGCGCCGTACCTCGTGCCGCTCACGGTGCGATTCCTGGCCGCGGAGCTCGGCCTGGACGTGGACGATCTCTCCGCGCAGCTCGCCGAGAACACCCTCCGGGTCTACGGCTCGTTCGCCGACTGACCCTCCGGCTCGACGTCGTCCGGCCCCGTCTCGGCGACGGGCTTCGCGCTGACGATGTGCGAGATGGGCTTCCACACCAGCAGCAGGGTGATCGCCGCCCCGCCGAACGCGAACCACCACGGTGCCGTCAGGCCCCAGGTCTGCGCGATGACGCCGCCGAGGGCCTGGCCAACAATCATGCCGCCGAAGACGCCGACCATGTTGACCGAGGCGACGCGCCCCTGCAGGGACGCGGGGACGAGCCGTTGCCGGACGGTCGTGGAGATCGTGCCCCACACGAAGGCGTACGCGCCGAAGAAGAACATGATGACGAGGGCGACCGTGCCCGTGGTGGTCAGCGCGAAGGCGAGGTGCATGAGCACTTCGAGCGAGAGCACGATGCGCATCAGGGTCGCGAAGGACACGTGCCGCTCCAGCCAGCCGAAGCTCAGCGTCGCGACGATGCCGCCCGCCGCGGACGCCGTGGTGAGGGCGCCGTAGCCCACGGGCCCCATCTGCAGGTGCTCGGTGGCGTAGAGCACGAGCACGCCCCACGGTGCGGCCCACGTCACGTTGAAGACGAGGATGATGAGCACGAGCATCCGCACCGGCGGGTTGCGCCACAGCCAGCGCAGCCCCTCCGCGATGTCGGTGTGCACCGGCGGGTGGGTCTCGGTCTCCCGCGGCGGCACGGGGGTGCGCGCCATCCGGGAGATCAGGACGATGGCGAGCGTCACGCACAGGACTTCGACGAGGAACGGCCACGCGCTCCCGGCGGCGAAGAGGAAGGCGCCCAGCGGCGGTCCGGCGAACTGGTTCGCCACGAGATATCCCGCCTGCAGCCGTGCGTTGCCGATGCCGAGGTCAGCCGGCTTCACGAGCATCGGCAGCAGCGTGCTCCCCGCGGTGTCGACGAAGACCTCCGCGGTGCCGTAGAGGAACGCGACGGCCAGCACGATCCCGATGTTCGCCGTTCCCGTCACGAGGAACACGCAGAGGGCGGCGAGCACGACGGCGCGCACGGCGTTGGCGGTCATCACCAGGCGCCGCCGATCGAAGCGGTCGGCGATCGCCCCGGCGTGCAGGCCGAAGAGCAGCCACGGCAGGAACTGCAGGATGGCCCCGGAGGCCACGAGGATCGGCGACGACGTCATCGAAGCGATGAGCAGGGGAGCGGCGGCCAGCGCCACGCCGTCTCCGATGTTGCTCGTCCACGACGACGCGAGCAGCCAGCGGAAGTCCCTGCCCAGGCGCCGCGGAGCGATCAGTTCACCGAGGGAGGGCACCTCCGAAGGATAGCGATGATCACGGACACTGCCCAGGATCCGGGCACGGCTCGTCATCCGGGAGAATGGATCCATGACCGTCACGTTGCTCGGGGCCACCGAGATCCGCCGTCTGGCCGCCGAGCTCGATGTCACCCCCACCAAGAAGCTCGGGCAGAACTTCGTCGTCGACGCGAACACCGTCCGCAAGATCGTCCAGGCCGCCCGCGTGCAGCAGGGGGAGCGGGTGGTGGAGGTCGGACCGGGACTCGGGTCCCTGACCCTCGCGATCCTCGAGGCGGGGGCCGCGGTCACCGCCGTGGAGATCGACCACCGCCTGGCCGCCCGCCTGCCGCAGACCGCGGCCGAGCACGGCGTGCCGGAGGGGATGCTGACGGTGGTCGACGCGGACGCGCTCCGCGTCACGGAGCTGCCGGGCGAGCCGACCGTCCTCGTCGCGAACCTGCCGTACAACGTGTCGGTGCCGGTCCTGCTGCACTTCCTGGAGACCTTCCCGTACCTGCAGCGGGGCGTCGTGATGGTGCAGGCCGAGGTGGCCGAGCGCCTGGCCGCGATGCCCGGATCGAAGATCTACGGCTCGCCGAGCGTCAAGGCCGCCTGGTACGGCGAGTGGAAGCTCACCGGGAACGTCTCCCGGCAGGTCTTCTGGCCGGTGCCGAACGTGGACAGCCTCCTCGTCGGCTTCGACCGCTCCGAGGGGGAGCGCGGACCGGTGGAGGAGCGCCGACGCACCTTCGCGATCGTCGATGCGGCCTTCAACCAGCGCCGCAAGATGCTGCGGCAGGCCCTCTCCGGGATCTTCGGCAGCTCCGCCGCGGCGATCGAGGTGCTGACCGCCGCCGGCGTCGCCCCGACGGCCCGCGGGGAGGACCTCACGGTCGACGACTACCAGCGGATCGCCCAGCACGCAACGGCGATCGAGGGTTCCGGCGTCAGCGGCTAATCTGGCACGGTGACCGACTCCCCCCGCTTCCGCCCCGATGTCCCCGAGCTGCACCGTCCGTACGCCGCCGACGAGGGCCGCTACGGACGGTTCGCCTACCGTCAGGTCGGCTCCTCCGGCCTGTACCTCCCCCCGATCTCGCTCGGGCTCTGGTGGAACTTCGGCGACAACATCCCACTCGACAACCAGCGGGCGCTCCTGCGCCACGCGTTCGATCACGGGATCACGCACTTCGACCTGGCGAACAACTACGGTCCGCCGTACGGCTCCGCCGAGAAGAACTTCGGTCGCATCTTCGCGGAGGACCTGCGTCCGTACCGCGACGAGCTGATCATCTCGTCGAAGGCCGGCTGGGACATGTGGCCCGGCCCGTACGGCGACTACGCGAGCCGGAAGTACATCCTCGCGAGCGCGGAGCAGTCCCTCACGCGCATGGGGCTGGACTACGTCGACATCTTCTACTCGCACCGCGTCGACCCGGTCACCCCGATCGCCGAGACGGTCGGTGCTCTCGACACCCTGGTCCGCCAGGGCAAGGCGCTGTATGTCGGCATCTCCTCCTACAGCGCCGAGCGCACGGCCGAGGCCGTCGCCGTGGCGAAGGAGCTGGGGACGCCGCTCGTCATCCACCAGCCCGCGTACTCGATCCTCAACCGCTGGATCGAGGACGGCCTCACGCAGACCCTCGAGGAGTCGGGCCTCGGCGCCATCGCCTTCACCCCGCTCGCCCAGGGGCTGCTCACCGACAAGTACCTCGGTGACGGCACCGCCGAGCGCGCGCAGCAGCGCGGTTCGCTGCCGAAGGGCAAACTGACCGATGACGCCGTCCAGACGCTCCGCGCGCTGAACGAGGTCGCCCAGGGCCGGGGACAGTCGCTCGCACAGCTCGCCCTGCAGTGGACGCTGCGCACCCCGGTCGTCGCCTCGGCTCTCATCGGAGCGTCCCGCACGGAGCAGCTCGACGAGAACCTCGCGGCCCTGGACGGTCCCGCCTTCACCGACGAGGAGCTCCGCCGCATCGACGAGCTCGCCGGCGCCATCGACGTCAACCTGTGGGCGACCTCGTCGGACCTGTGATCCGCTCATGAGCCTCGCCGCGTCCTCCCGGTCCGTGCACGTGCGCGCGCCGGGGAAGATCAACGTCTACCTCGGGGTCGGCGGACGCCATGACGACGGCTATCACGCCCTCACGACGGTCTTCCAGGCGGTGTCGCTCTACGAGGACGTGATCGCCAGGGAGGCCGACGACTTCTCCCTCACGGTGTCAGGGGTGGAGGACGACGGCTCGGTTCCGCTCGACGACCGGAACCTCGCGATGCGCGCGGCCAAGCTGCTGGCCATGGCGACCGATCATCCGGGCGGGGTGGCGCTGCGGATCCGCAAGAGCGTCCCCGTCGCGGGCGGCATGGGCGGCGGTTCCGCGGACGCGGCAGCCGCGCTGGTCGCGTGCGATGCCCTCTGGGGCACGGGACTCTCGGCTGCACGGCTGCACGATCTGGCCGCGCGGCTCGGCGCCGACGTGCCGTTCGCGCTGCACGGCGGCACCGCCGTCGGCACCGGCCGCGGCGATCAGCTGAATCCGGCCCTCGCCCGCGGCCGCTTCGATTGGCTGCTGGTGACCAGCGACGAGGGACTGTCCACCCCCGCCGTGTACACCCGGCTCGATGAGCTGCGCGAGGAGGAGGGCGCGCTCGCCGACGACCCGCCGCTCTCGCTCGACGTGCCGATCCCGGTGCTGCAGGCGCTGCGGACCGGAGATGCCTGGCAGCTCGCGGACGCGCTCCACAATGACCTCCAGGCGGCCGCCCTGGACCTGCGACCGGATCTGGCCCAGACCATCGAACGCGGGGTCGCGGCCGGTGCGCTGCACGGCCTCGTCTCGGGATCAGGGCCGACCGTGGCGCTGCTCTGCGCGGATCCCGAGTCCGCGCAGGCGGTGCAGACGGCTCTCCGCGAAGGCGGCCTCGATCCACTGCACGTGCACGGCGCCGTCCCCGGAGCCCGCATCATCGGCTGAGCCCGCGCGCGTTCACGCGCGGGTCCCGTCCTGCGCGCGGCCCCGCTCACTCCGCCTGCAGGAGTGCACTCACGCGATACGGGATGACCTCACGGAGGAACAGGCTCGTCGACGTGCGCAGGATGCCGGGGCACAGGCGCACGACTTCGGCCACGCGGTAGAGGTCGTCGGGGCTGGTCGCGACGACGCGCAGGAGCAGGTCGGTGTCCCCGGCGGGGGCGAAGCACTCCAGCACCTCGGGGATGCGGCTGAGCGCCTCGATGGCGGCGGTGATCTGATGCTGGTCCAACTCCACGAGGATCGATGCCGCCACCCCGCGGCCGAGTGCCGCGGGGAGGACACGGGCGCTGTACGGGCGCAGTCGGCCGCTCGACTCCAGACGTTCGAGGCGCGCATGCACGGTCCCGCGGGCAAGACCCAAATCCTGAGCGATGAGGGCGACCGGACGTCGCGGGTCGGTGTCGAGCACGGCGAGGATACGGCGATCGGTCGCGTCGAGCAGAGTGGCCATATCGTTCACCGTCATCGTCCCCACCCGTGGTGGATTGGTCAGATCGATCAACCAGAGTTCCGGCTCTGGTCTGATCGATCGTCGTCTGTTCAACTGATTGTCACATACGCAGGGTGTCGGTCACGAGCGGACGCCTGCGGCGTTCCCCCATCGGTCACGAGTCGTCGGGAGGGACGAACAGCGGCGGAGCCACGAGCTCCCCGGCCGCCCGCCCTGGTCCGTGCCGGGGCGGGCGGAGAGGCCCCGCCGTCGGGCTCAGGACTCCGGGGCGAGCAGGCGCAGCTGCACCATCGCCGAGAAACGCGCGTCCGGGTCGGACAGATCGATCCCGCCGATCTCCGCGAGCCGGCGCAGCCGATAGCGGAACGTGTTCGGATGCGTGTAGACGCGGGCTGAGGCCACGGCGACGTCGCCGAAGGCGTCGAGCCAGGCCCGCAGGGTCTCGACCAGGTGCGTCCCTCGTTCGCGGTCCTGCGCGAGCAGCTTCGCGACCGGACCGGTGGGCTGGTCACCGCGCGCGCGGACGAGGTCGCCGAGCTCGACGAGGAGGGCCTCCATCTGCACGGCCGTGAACAGGGCCACCGGCTCCGCAGAGGAGGCGTGCCGCCCCACCCGCAGCGCCCGGTCGGCGTTGGCCCGGGAGGCGGGGATCCCGGAGGCGTCGGGGGCCACGGTCCCCACGCCGATGCGGATGTCCTCGGCGGCGCCGAGGCGGCCGAGGAAGTCGGTGGCCACGCGGGCGGCTCTGGCGTCCGCATCGCCCGCGCCCTCCGCGGTCCCCGTCTCCGGCCGCAGGGCGACGACCGCGTACACGACATCGCCGATGAGCGCCACGGCGGAGCGGAGGTACACGGCGCCGAGATGCACGGCGAACGCGTCGGCGACCCGGTGGCGCTCGGCGATGCGGCGGGCTCCGGCGGACGGATCGTCGTCCGGCTGCTCGACCGCGGACAACGCGAGCACGACGCAGCGGTGGTCGTCGAGTCGCAGCCGCGACACGGCGTCGGCCGCCCCGGGGCCGCCCTCCAGGATCGTGGCGAGGAGGTCGGCACGCAGCCGCCGCTCGACGTCGGCGCCCGCTCGGAGCCGCAGCATGTGCAAGGCGACGAGGCCGGCGGAGTCCTTCAGCGCGCGAACGCGGTCGGGCGCCAGAGGCTCCTGCACCGCCGCCCAGATGGAGCCGAGGATCTCGTCACCGGCGCGGACGGCCAGCGCGACCCGCGGGTAGGACGGGAGCCCCTCGGTGTTGTGGACGGGCCCGACGTGGATGGGATCCTCGCTGCGGTACAGCGCCTGGAAGACGCCCCGCTCCTCGAGCTGGCGGGCGAAGCGCTCGGGGACCTGACGCCCGAGGACCGTCTCGATCCGGGCCGGGTCCGCTTCGTCCTGTCGCCCCGAGAACGCGACGACGCGAGAGCTCCGGTCCTCGATCGTGACGGGGGCGTTGAGCAGCGTCGCGATGGCGTTGGCGAGAGCGAACAGATCGCCGGACGGCATGCCGCCGAGCGTCGTGGCCGCCTGGTCGCCGACATCCCCTTCCGCGATGAGCGACCTCAGCATCGCGGCGAGCTGCGCCCATGAAGCGCCGCGGGTGAGGGCGAGCACGGGGACGCCGGTCGCGGTCGCGGCTTCGCGGAGCACGGGCTCGGTCCGGACCGGGGCGCGGAGGACGAGGGCGGCCGCCCCCTGCTGCCCCAGCGTGCCCAGCAGCGTCGCCACCTCCTCGGGCTCGCTGAGGCCGACCCCGAGCACGAGGGCTCCGCGCAGCGGCATCGCGTCGTCGAGGACGTCGTGGATGACGACGGTCTCGATCACGACGTCGTCGTCGACGGCACCGCCGACGACCTCGAGCAGGGTGGTGCCGAGGTCTTCGATCACGCGGCCGAGGCTGGCGCGCGGACGTGTCGTCACGGACATGAGCACGAGGCCCAGGCTAGGGGCCGGGCAACGGCCTCGGATCTGTGGGGCACGACGAAAGAGTAGCGATTCTTCGTCGCCCCGAACAGACCCGGGGGCGTCGCCTCGTCCGCTAGAACGTGATCCACTCCGTGCGTACGGTGACGTCATCGAGGGCGTCCTGGTGCGGGTTCACGCCGATCCCGGGCCCCGTGGGCACCGTGAGCGTGCCGTCCTCGACGACGAACGGGTCGGTGATGTCGCGAGAGTAGTAGCGGCCGGAGCCCGACGTGTCCCCGGGGAGGGTGAAGCCCGGCAGCGCCGCGAGGGCCACGTTCGCCGCTCGTCCGATGCCCGTCTCGAGCATGCCGCCGCACCACACCGGGATGTCGTTGGCCGCGCAGACGTCATGGATGCGGCGGGCCTCCAGGTAGCCCCCGACCCGTCCCGGCTTGATGTTGACGATCGAGCAGGCTCCGAGCGCGATGGCGTCGGCCGCGGCCCGCGCGGACACGATGGACTCGTCGAGACAGATCGGCGTGGTCATGCTCTTCGCCAGCTGGGCGTGGCCGAGCAGGTCCTCCTCGTCCAGGGGCTGTTCGATGAGGAGCAGGTCGAAGGGGTCGAGCCGCGCGAGATGGCGGGCGTCGCCGCGGTGGTACGCGGTGTTCGCGTCGACCTGCAGCAGCACGTCGTCGCCGAAGCGCTCGCGTACCGCACGCACGGGCTCGATGTCCCAGCCCGGTTCGATCTTCAGCTTGATGCGCACGTACCCCTCGTCGAGGTACCCGGCGACCGCGTCGAGCAGTTCAGGGATCGAGTCCATGATGCCGACCGAGACCCCGCAGTCGACACGGTCGCGGACGGCGCCGAGCTCGCGCGACAACGGCACTCCCGTCGCGCGCAGCTCGGCATCGAGCACGGCCAGCTCCACCGCGGCCTTCGACATGCGGTGGCCCTTGAACGGTGCGAGTGCCGGGGCGACGCCGGCCGCATCGAGGTCGCGCACTCCGGCCAGGGCGGGGAGGAGGAAGCGGGTGATGACGTCGACGCTCGCCTCGACGTACTCCGAGGAGTAGAGCGGGTCGTTCATCGCCACGCCCTCGCCCCAGCCCTCCGCCTCGTCGGACACGGCGCGCACGAGCAGCGCCTCCCGCACGGTCTGGACGCCGAACGACGTGCGGAACGGCGACACCAGCGGCATCTCGATCACGCGCAGCTCGAATCCGGTGAGCTTCATCCCTGTTCTCCTCTGTCGATGGTGTAGGCCCCCGATCGGTCGAACGAGAGCACGCGTCCCCGGGCGTCGAGCAGATCGCCGAGCGCGGCACGCAGGGCGAGCCGCCACCGCGTCGCACGATCAGGGTCACGGAGCCGGAGCGCCTCGATGTCGCGGGGGAGGGCGACGCGGACCAGACGGGCGTCGGTGGGGGTGAGCAGCGGGGCGAGGTCGTCGCCGACGGACAGCAGCGGCACCGCGTCCGCCGCAGACGGATCCGGCGCCCCGGGGGCACCCCCGGCCGCGGCCACCACCCGCGGATCGTGCAGGTACCAGGTGACGAGCATGCGATCCGTGTCGTCCGCACCGTTGAGCGCGTCCGCCATGTGCCCGTAGAAGTTGCGATGGTACGAGGTGGGCTCGGCCGCGAGCTTCACGAGGTTGAAGTGCGCGTTGCGGCTGATGAGAGGGTCGAAAGTCCAGGAGATCTCCTCGAGCCCCTCGGACAGCGCCCAGGCGCGCTGGTGCACCTTGAGCGCGAAACCCACGCTGCGTCCCCGCATCCGTCCGGACACCCCGGCGATGTGGCTGTGCAGGGCGCGCCGACCGGGCGAGGCGAAGAACCCGAAGCAGGCGCCGACGAGTTCGTGCCCGTCGAACGCGCCGCCGACGTAGCTTCCGGCCTTCGACAGCGCGCGCAGCGTCTCGACGTTGACGGGGGAGGCTTCGCCCTGCTTCGTCCAGATGCTCTGGAAGAGCTCAGAGACGCGGGTGAAGTCCTCGACGTCGTCGAGGAGCCGGATCGAGACTCCCGCCGCGCTCGCGGCGGCAGAGGCACTCGCGGCGGCAGCGGCGATCGCGCCCGTGCCGGTGTCGGTCTCCGCCATGGTCATCGCCCTTCCCCCGGTGTCGACGCCTCGGACCGCTGCTCCTGCAGCAGCCGTTCCAGGAGCAGGAGCCGCTCCGGGATCAGCGCGACGATCACGTGCTCGTCGTCGGCGTGCGCCCCGCCGCCCACGGCGCCGAGCCCGTCGAGCGTCGGGACGCCGATGCCGGCGGTGAAGTTGCCGTCCGAGGCTCCGCCGACCGCCACACCGTCGAACGGCGTCAGCCCGGCGCTCGCCGCGATGGCGGATGCGCGCGCGAACAGCTCGGCGGAGAGCGCCGCCTCCAGCGGCGGGCGGTTCGGGCCGCCCTCGATCCGCACGGTCGCGCCGGCCAGCCGCGGCGTCAGCGCACGCAGCGCGGCGTCCACGCGCTCCTGCTCGGCGACGGTCCAGGCGCGGACGTCCACCGCGAACTCCGCCGTGGCGGGCACGGTGTTCGTCGTGGTCCCCGCTGCCAACAGCGTCGGCGTCACGCTCGTGCCCCGCGCGGGGTCACCGAGCGCTGCGGCCGCGAGGAGCAGATGCGCCGCCGCGATCCCGGCGTTGACGCCGCGTTCCGGCTCCAGCCCCGCATGCGCCGCTCGTCCCGTGACGTGCACCCGGTACAGGGAGACGCCCTTGCGCGCGGTCTTCAGATGGCCGCCCTCCGCGGCGGCCTCCAGCACGAAGGCCGCGCGGCATCCGCGCGCCTCGTCCTCGATGAGCTGCCGGGAACTCGGCGATCCGAGCTCTTCGTCGCCCGTGAGCAGGATGGTCACCCCGGAGCGGTCGTCCAGCGCCGCCACCGCGTGCAGCGCCATCACGACGCCGGTCTTCATGTCGAAGCACCCCGGTCCGCGCAGCACGCCGTCGGCGATCCCGGACGGCAACCGATCGCGGGAGCCGAGCGGCCAGACCGTGTCGTGGTGTCCGAGCACCAGGACCGCGGCCGGTCCCCGGCCGAAGCGCCACCGCAGGTGCGTGCGCCCGTCGATCACGATCCGCTCGGGTGCGACCCCCAGGAGCCGTTCGCCGAGCGCGGCCACGACGTCGGCGCTCCGGGCCACCGCGGCGCGGTCGTCCGACGGCGACTCGCATGCGAGCAGGGTGTCGATGTCGGCCAGGACCACCGCGAGGTCGGCGGCCGCCTGCACCGGCATCACGAGACCTTCGGTGCGGCACGGACGCCGTGGTGCAGGTACTGTTCGCCGGTGGGCAGCGAGTAGAAGACGACGGGATGCCACGCCTGCTCGCCCTCCGCGCGCATCACGAACTCGTTCCGGCGCACGGGCACGAGGGCGTGCTCCTCCACCGGATCGGGCAGCAGCGCGGCCAGCGGGCCGTTCAGCGTGGTGCGCATGCGCAGCCCCTCCTCGTCGCGGAAGATCTCGGTGCGGACGCCGGAGCGGTCGTAGACGCCCTCGAAGGCGGAGAAGTCGTCGACGTACGGTTCCGCGGGCGGGGTGAGACCGGTGGGCAGGTGGAGGTCGGCGAGCTCGGCGAAGATCTCGTCGAAGATCTCGTCGTACAGGTCGCGGGTGTTGCCGCCGTTGGTCAGCAGCGTGACCGCGATCTGCTCGTCCAGGAGGATCCGCAGGAACGACGACTGCCCGATGGTGTTGCCGTCGTGGCCGATGAGCTTGCGCCCGTCCCAGTCGAAGAGGATCCAGCCGAGGCCCCAGCTGTCGCCGAGGGAGTAGGGGTCGGGGACATCGACCTCGTGCTGCTGCATCCGGCGCACGCTCTCCTCGGACAGCACCCGCGTGCCGTCGGCGGCGAGACCGTTCTCCAGGTGCATGCGGGCGAAGGCGAGCACGTCGGCGGTGGTGGAGTTGATCAACCCGGCCGGACCCATCGACCGCGGCAGCATCCACGCCGGAGCGAGCACGGGGCCGTCGTCGCCGATCTCGGTGTGCCCGGTGGCGGTGCGGAACATGACCGCCTCCTCCGGCAGCGTACAGGAGTGGGTGAGGCCGAGGGGCTCGTAGAGCAGGTCGCGCATGGCCTGGTCCCACGTCGTGCCGGTGATCTTCTCGATCACGCGTCCGGCGAGGACGAAGCCCGCGTTGCAGTACGACATCGTGGCGCCGAGGGGGTGGTTCTGCGCGACGCCGTCCAGATGCGCGACGTACTTCTCCAGGGTGTCGTCGCCGCGGCCGGTGTCGGTGAACACGTCGCCGTCGATGCCGCTGGTGTGGCTGAGAAGGTGCCGCATGGTGACCGTCCGGGTGACCTCCGGGTCGGAGGAGGCGAATTCCGGCACGTACTCCACGACCGGGGTGTCGAGATCGAGTCGGCCCTCGTCGACGAGCCGCATCAGGGCGGACGCCGTCCACACCTTCCCCATCGAGCCGATCTGGAAGAGCGAGTCGTCGGTGGTCTCGATGCCCGTGCGCACGTTCAGGATGCCGTGGTGGGCGTAGACGGGCTCCTCGCCCAGCCGGAGGATGCCGAGGGTGGCGCCGGGGACCATGTGCGCGGCGGCCAGCGTGCTCAGCCGCTGCTGCCAGTGCCGGGCGTCAAGCCGCGGACGGATGGGCTTCCCCGCCGCAGGGGCGTACTGCTCGACCCAGTCGACGACCCGCTGCGAGTAGTCGGCCCGATGGGAGGGCGGCCCGGACAGGAGGAACAGGTGGGATCCCCCGGGGTACAGCACCAGCCGCGTCGGGACGCCGCGTTCGCGGAGCGCCGTGAACCACTGCTCGGCCTGACCCACAGGGCAGCGGTCGTCGGCGGCACCCTGCAGGATCAGCGTGGGTGTCTGCACCCGGTCCACGTGGGTGTAGGGCGACTGCGCGGCGATCTTCTCGCGGTCGCGCCAGGGCAGGCCGCCGTTCTCCTTGGCGGAGAGATGGTGTCCGAAGTCCGACGTGCCGCCCATCGACAGCAGATCGGTGACGACGCCGCCGGCGACGGCCGCCGCGAAGCGGTCGTCGCGCGAGGTGAGGAAGCAGGTCATGAACCCGCCGTAGCTGTAGCCGGTCACGGCAAGGCGCGCCGGGTCGGCCAGGCCTTCCGCGACGAGCTGGTCGATCGGCTCCAGGAAGTCCTTCGCGTCCTCGACGCCCCAGCCGCCGGAGACCGCCGAGAAGAACGCATCGCCGTAACCGTCGCTGCCGCGGGGATTGATCGTGAGGATCGCCCAGCCGCGCTGCGCGAGGATCTGATGGTACGGGTGGATGAGGTCGGCGGCCCCGTTCCAGGCGTTGTGCGGGCCGCCGTGGACGTCGAGGAGCAGCGGCAGCGGACCCTCGGTCGCAGGGTCGCGGCGCAGCCAGCCGGTGACCACGGTACCGTCCGAGATCGTGAACCGGCGCTCCTCCGCCGGAAGGAGGTCGAGGTCGGGGACGCCGTACTCCGCGCGCACGGTGGTCGTGCCGTCGGAGAGGTCGAGCAGGGCGACGTCGCCGAAGGAGTCGGAGGTGGCGAGCACCACCGCCGCCGCCGTGCCGGCGACGGACAGCCCGGAGACGTTCGCGGTCCCGGCGAGCAGCGGCTCCGGCTCTCCGCCCTCGGGGGAGACGGCGTACACGTGCGAGGAGCCGTTGTCGCGGAGGCAGAAGACGAGGCGCCCGTCCGCCGCGAACTGCGGCATGCCCCCGGGGTAGCCGGGGCCGCCGGGCATGACGTTGCGGTCCGCCGACGCGGTGAGGTTCCGCGGCGCACCGTCGCCGTCCGCAGGGAAGAGCAGGAGGTCGGCGTTGCCGATCTCGGTGTCCAGCCGGCCCGCCGCGACCACGTGTCGTCCGTCGGGCGTCCAGCCGACCGCGGTGGCCTGCACGCCGGCGGCGCTGATGCGCACGGGGGCCCGGTTCGGATCGGTGGCGGACGTGACGAAGACCGGGATGCGCATCGTGAGGTCGGCGTCCTCCTCGTCCGCAGTCGAGAAGGCGAGGAGCGTGCCGTCCGGCGACCAGAAGGGGTCGGAGGCGTGCGAGCGGCCCCGGGTGACGACCGTGACGGCGCCCGATTCGACGTCGACGACGTGGAGCTGCTGCACGAGCGTCCCCAGCACGCCGGCCCCGTCGGCCTTGTAGCCGAGCCGGTCGGTCGCGGAGGGGGCGGAGCGGCGGGCGAGCAGGGCGTCGCGGTCGTCGCCGGGCAGCGCTGCGGTGTCGACGGGGGCGGTGAAGGCGACGCGGGTGCCGTCAGGACTCCATGCCGGGGCTCCGGCACCCAGCGGCAGGGTCGTGAGGGCCCGGGCCTCGCCGCCCGCGGCGGGCAGGAGCCAGACCTGCGCCGGGCCGTCCTCGGCGCGGAGGAAGGCGAGCTGCGTGCCGTCCGGGCTCCAGACCGGGGTCGAATCGGCCGTGCCGCGGGTGAGCGGGACCGGGGTGCCACCGGTGGCGGCGACCTGCCAGAGCGCGCGGGTCTCGCGGTCGGCCTCGCGGTCGATGCCGCGCAGCGCATACACGATGCGGCTGGCGTCGGGGGAGAGCGCCGGCTGCTCCGGGGTAGGGAGGGCCAGCAGGTCGTCGACGGTGACGCGGGTCATGAGGACTCCAATCCGATGGTCAGTTCAGCGTGTCGGCTGCGGTCGCCGGCGGTGTTGTGGCGGTGACCGAAAGCAGGACCGCGCTTTGGGGCGGCGGCACAGATCCGGCGAAATGGCAGGCGGCTCCGACCGGTCCGGTGGGGCGCAACGGCTCGGAGAGCACGCAGATCTGCCGGTCGGGCCGGGCGACGGGACCGATGGGGCACCGCGGGTGGAAGCGGCAGCCGGAGGGCGGCGCGTGCGGGTCGGCGGGTTCCACGGCGACCGGAGCGACCGGGTCGACCGCCAGCAGGTCGCCGTGGCGGGTGGGTGCCGCCTGCAGGAGCTCCCGCGTGTAGGGATGCTGCGGATCTGCGAGCACCTGCGCGGTGGGGCCGACCTCGACGATCCGCCCGAGGTACATGACCGCGATGTGGTCGCTGAGGTAGCGGACGACGGAGAGGTTGTGCGAGATGAAGAGCATCGTCAGATCGAGCTCGGCCCGCAGCTCCCGGACGAGGTTGAGCACGGAGCCCTGCACGGAGACGTCGAGAGCCGAGGTGATCTCGTCGGCGATGACGACCTCGGGGCGGGCCGCCAGAGCCCTGGCGAGCGCGATCCGCTGCCGCTGCCCGCCGGAGAGGGCGGCGGGGAGGGCCTCGGCCCGGTCGGCGTCAAGGCTCACGAGGTCGAGCAGGCGGGCGACCTCGGCGCGGCGGGCTCGGCCCCCGCGCAGGTCGCGGGGGAGCGCTTCGGCGATCGACTCGCCGATGGTCATCCGCGGGTCGAGCGAGGAGAACGGGTCCTGGAACACCATCTGGATGGGGCGACGGCGACGGAAGGAGCGCACGTCCGCGCCGTCGAGCGTGATGGCGCCCTCGCTGATCGGGGCGAGGCCGATGGCGGCGCGCGCGAGGGTCGACTTGCCCGAGCCCGATTCGCCGACCAGGCCCACGACGGAACCGGAGGGCACGGTCAGCGTCGCATCGTCCACGGCCGTCAGCCCGGACCGGTGCGATCCGTACCGCACGCTCACGTGCTCGAAGCGCAGTGCGCTCATCGGACGGCCTCCTCTTCACGGACCGGCGCGGGCGTCGCCGTCACGGGGTGCCAGCAGGCCACGCGGCGCCCGGCGTCGTCGGCGACGAGCGCTGGGTCCTTCTCGCGGCAGACGGCGGTCGCGAGCGGGCAGCGGTCGGCGTAGGCGCAGCCGACGGGGAAGGCGCCCGGCGCCGGTGGGCGTCCGGGGATCGTCCGCAGCGGCAGGGACCGGTCGGTGTCGAGTTCGGGGACGACCTCCAGCAGCGCACGCGTGTACGGGTGCCGTGCGGCGCTGTGCAGGTCGGCGGCGGGGAGGTCCTCCACGATGCGGCCGGCATACATCACGAGCACGCGGTCGCAGGTCTGGGAGACGACGGCGATGTCGTGGCTGATGAGGAGGATGGCCGCGTCGGTGTCCCGGCGCACGCGGTCGAGCAGCTGCAGCACCTGCCGCTGCACGGTGACGTCGAGGGCTGTCGTCGGCTCGTCGGCGATGATGAGCTTGGGGTGGTTCATCAGCCCCATCGCGATCATGGCGCGCTGCCGCATCCCGCCGGAGAACTCATGCGGGTACTGGTGGGCGCGGCGGGCCGCAGCAGGCACCCGTACGGACTGCAGGCGCTCGACCGCGCGCTCCCTGGCGGCCCGGCGGGTGATGTCCTGGTGCTCGGACGCGGCTTCGGCGAGCTGCGCGCCGATCCGGCGGGTCGGGTTGAACGACGTCATCGGATCCTGGAACACCATCGCCAGCGAGGTCCCCAGCAACGGTCGCAGCGCCCGTTCCGACGTGGTGAGCACCGGGACGCCGCAGAAGTCGAGGCGGGCGGCGGACACGTGTCCCGGCTGTTCGATGAGCCGAGCCGCAGCGAGCGCCGTGAGGCTCTTCCCCGAGCCGGACTCTCCGACCACGCCGATCGCCTCACCCCGGCCGACGGTGAAGGACACCCCGCGGACGGGCGTGACCCAGCCGGCAGGCGTGGGGAAGGAGACGCGCAGGTCGTCGACGAGGAGCACCACGTCGTCGCCGTCGACCTGCGCGGGCACGGTGCCGGCGTCGCCCGGGGCGGGCTGCGCGACGGCGGGAAGCCGGTGGCGGCGGCGTCCGGAGCGTCCGCCCAGCGCCGCGGCGGCGGTCTCGCCCAGGAGGTTGAAGGCGAGTCCGGCGATGATCACGGCCACGGCGGGACCGAGCGCCGCCGCGGGGTTGAGGTAGATGCGGTTCAGGCCCTCGCCGAGCAGGCGGCCCCAGTCGTACTCCGGTACCTGCACGCCGAGCCCGAGGAAGGACAGACCGGCGAACGCGAGCAGCGCGGACCCCGCGGCCACGGTCGCATTGACGATGAGCGGTTCGCCGATGTTCGGCAGGATGTGCCGGAACAGGATGCGGAATCGGGAGACGCCGGCGACCTGGGCCGCCGCGATGAAGTCACGTCCGGCGATCGCCGCGGACAGGGTCTGGGTCAGACGCGCGAACTGCGGTGCCATGGCCAGTCCGATCGCGAGCACGGATCCGGTGGTGCCGACGCCGAAGATCACGGCGAAGAAGAGCGCGAGCAGGAGCCCGGGGAAGGCGACGGCGGTGTTCACGAAACCGGCGATCGGGCGTCCGGCCCACCGCGGGAGGACCGAGGGGGCCATGCCGAGCAGCGATCCCGCGATCACGCCGATGAGGACGGCGATGACGGCGAGGACCACGGAGAGGCGGGTGGCCACCAGCACCCGCGCCAGCACGTCGCGACCGAGAGTGTCGGTGCCCAGCAGATGGGCGGCGCTGGGGCCCTGGGTGACGGCGGTCGGGTCGACCTGCTCGGCCTGCGGGCCCCAGATGACGGGCCCGAGGATCGCGGTGAGCGCGACGAGGACCATGAGGACGAGCGCGGTGGCCCCGAGCGGGGACCGGACGATCGCCGACCAGGCGTTGCGGGTGGGCGCCATCATGCCTCCCTGATGGTGGAGCGCGGATCGAGGAGGGCGAGGACCACGTCGATGACGAGGTTCACCAGGAGCACGCCGATGCCGTAGACGAGCACGATCCCCTGCACGACCGAGTAGTCCTTGGTGAGGATGGACTGCACGATCATGGTGCCGAGCCCCGGCCAGGCGAAGACGTTCTCCACGAGGACGGTGCCGGCGACCATGCCCGTAAGCAGCAGGCCGGTGAGGGTGAGGGTGGCGGTCATGGCGTTGGGGACCGCGTGCCGGGAGTAGATGCGGCGCGGGGCGAGCCGCTTGGCGCGGGCGGTGCGGATGAAGTCCTGCCCGAGCACCGAGAGCACCTCGACCCGGATGATGCGGGAGAACACGGCGATCGGCCCGATCGCGAGGGCCAGCACCGGGAGCACGAGGGCGAACGGTGCGGTGTTGCCGGCGACCGGGAACCACCCGAGGGAGACGGCGAAGACGTAGACGAGGCCGACCGCGAGCAGGAACTCGGGGATCGCGGCGAGGATCACCGTGACCGTGGCGAAACCCAGCTCCAGGCCACGGCGCCGGCCGCCGCGGGTGGCCACGGCCATCGTGACCCCGAGCGGCACCGAGATCAGCAGCACCAGGACCACCGCGAGGAGCGCGAGCTGGAGCGTGGCGGGGAGCCGGGTCGCGATGAGCTCGGAGACCGGCTGGCTCGTGATCATCGAGGTGCCCATATCGCCCGTGAACAGTCCGCCGATGTAACGGACGTACTGCACGAGCAGCGGCTGGTCGAGACCGAGGGCCGCCCGGCGGGACTCGACGAGCTCGGCCGGGGCGTTCATCCCCAACGCCGCCCGCACCGGGTCGCCGGGGACGAGATGGATCATCAGGAAGGCCGCCGTGACCAGCACCCACACCGCGAGGACGAACTGCCCTCCGCGCCGGACCAGGAAGGACACCCACGGGTTGTCCGACCGGGCGGATCTGATCAGGATCGCCTGCGTGGCGGTGGTGCTGGCCATCGGCTGCCTCCGTTACTCGAACATCCGGATCGACGTCGGGTCGATGCCGTCGCCCTCGGTGAACTCCGCCTTGTGGGCGAAGGTCGAGCGCAGGATGTTCGCATAGGGCACCACGCTGGTCGTCTCGAAGAGGGCGACCTCGGCCGCGCTCCAGTCGTCGCAGCCGTCGGTGCCGGCCTTCTCCGACGCGGCGGTGACCGCGGCGGTGTAGTCGGGGTTGTCGATGCCGGCGAAGTTCGTGCCGTTCGGCGGGGTGGGCCCGGAGTAGAATGGCACGAGCATGCTCGGCAGGGACACCGTCAGCGGGGCGGCGGAGATGTCCCAGTCGCCCGTCGAGAACAGCACCTCGCTCAGCGTGGGCGAGTCGACCGCGGTGACGGAGATGTCGACTCCGAGGTCCTTCCAGGCGGACTGGGCGAGCTCCGCCGCCGCGTTGCCGGCGTCGCCCAACTGCGCGGAGTAGATCATCTTCAGCGTGAGCGGCTCACCGTCCTTGGCGCGGACGCCATCGGAGCCGGCGGTCCACCCTGCCTCGTCCAGAGCCGCGGCCGCGGCGTCGACGTCCGTCTCCGGCAGGTGCCCGGAGACGGTGTCGGCGCGGCACGGGTTGGGCGAGACCGTGACGAGCCCGGTCGGCACGGTGGCCTTGCCGCTGCCGATGACCTGCCGCAGCTGCTCCAGATCGACGGCCTGCATGAGCGCCTCGCGGACGGCCGGGTCGGCGGTCGGTCGGCCGTCGGCCTGGTTGAACGTGAAGGAGCCGCCGGGCGTCTGGACATCGGTGTGGAAGAGTCCGGCCTCCTCCATGCGCGTGCTGTCCGGGCCGATCACCAGGGCCGCGTTGACCTCTCCGGAGAGGAGGAGGTTGGCGGCGGTCGTCTCGTTCGGGATCACCCGGAAGACCACGGTGTCCGGCAGGCCCTTCTGCTCCGGATCCCAGTCTCCGGGGCCCCAGGTGAAGTCGTCGCGACGCGTGAGCGTGTACTGGCTGTTGGGGACGATCTCCGTCATCGTGAACATGCCGGTCGCGCCTTCGCCCTTGGCCAGCGCATCCGGGTCGTCGATCACGGTGCCGCACACGATCGAGATGCTGCCCACGTTCTCCAGAAGGAACGAGTCGGGGCGGCCGCTGGTGACGGTGACCGTGCCGGCGGCGTCGTCTCCGACGGCCGAGGTGCCGGGCTGCACCTGGAGGCCGATGAGGGGAGAGCCGTTCGCGGGGTCGCCGATGTGGGTGATGTTCGCGGCCACGTCGGTCGCGGTGAGCGGCGTGCCGTCCTCGCAGGTGACGCCGTCGCGCAGGGTGAAGGTCGCCGTGGTGGTGTCGGACTCCCAGTCCTCGGCGAGACCCGACACGATGCTGCCGTCCTCGAGGACCTCCACGAGACGGGCGTAAAGGAAGCGGTCGACGGAGCGGGCGACGGACATCACGGTCACGAACGGATCCAGGCTTCCGGGATCGGTCGAGATCACCGAGGTGAACGTCTTGCCGTCGGCGAGGACGCCCTCCCCGGCGTCGCCGCCGGGAGCGGCGCCGCCGGCGCATGATGTCAGGGCGAGCGCCGTGGCGCCGAGCAGGGCGAGCAGCGGGGTACGGGAACGCATCAGGAGCCTCCAGCGGTGTTCGGGCGGTGCGGGTCGGGTCGTGCGGATCGGTGGTGCGAGGGGGTGGTGCGGTTCAGGAGTCGTGGCTCCGGCTCGGTGTCGCCGCGCGCAGGTGCTCGACGGCGGCGTACGCGGCGGCGCCGATGGACGCGTCGACGCGCGGCTGCCGGTCGGCGAGCGAGGCCGCGCGGGTGAAGACGGCGACGGCGTACTGCCGACCGTCCGGGTAGGTCACCACCCCGGCCTCGTTGCGCCAGGTGGGCAGCGTCCCCGTCTTCGCTGCGATCTGCACGCCGGAGGGGAAGGCGGACGAGAGCCGGTGCGGCCAGATCTGTCTGGCCATGATGTCGCGCGCCTGCCGGCAGGCCGCCGCGGGGGCGGCGCGGTCGCTCCACAGGGAGTCGAGCAGCATCGTGACCTCGCGGGGGGTCGAGCGCGTGGTCCGCTGCGGATCGAGCGCGTCGAGGGCGAGCACCTGGTCCGCCGACGCACCGCTCAGCAGAGCGTCCAGGTCGCTGTCCGGGGTGCCGCCGAGACCGGAGACGACGGAGGCGAACAGGTCCTCGCAGCAGCCGATGAGGTGCGTGCGGTGCAGGCCGAGATCGGTGATCACCCTGTCCACAGCCGCGGCGCCGAGGCGGTGGTAGAGGACGTCGGTGGCGGCGTTGTCGCTCATCGACATCATGTTCAGAGCGAGGTCGCGCCAGCTCACCTCGGTGTCGTCGGCGAATCCGGCCGTGCCGACACCGCCGATGCGGTAGCGGGCCGTGACGGTGGTGCGCTCCCGCCCGTCGAGCTCGCCCGCCTCGACCGCACGGACGAACGCCGTTAGCACGAGGATCTTGAACACCGATGCGAGCACGACCGGCTCGTCGGCGCCGATCGCGACCTCCGGTCCGCCGTCGACGCCGATCTCCCGCGCGTGCAGGAAGCCGACGGCGCCGGCATCGGCGAAGATCTCCGAGATGCCGGGAGCTGTCGTCGCCGCGATCGTCATGCGTCCACCCGGCGGTCGGCCCGGCCCGTGTGCAGGTACAGTGCGCGACCCGTGCCGTCGTCGCCCACGAAGGCGTGCGGCATGCGGATGCCGTTCTGCGCCTCGCGGGGGAGGAGGGTGTCACCCGCCCAGCCGACGAGCTCCACCGGTTCGGGGGCCGGACCCAGCTCCGCGAAGATGCCCTTCATGGTGCGCTCGAGCCACACGCGACCGTCGTCGTCGACGCGTACGGTCGAGTCGGACACCGAGGACGAATAGGTCCCGAGGATCCGGTCGAGGTCGACCTCCACGGGGGAGTGCGGGAGGGAGGGCAGCGCCGGCATGCGCACGCCGGCGAGGGCGGCGAGGACCCGCGAGGTGATCGCGTGGTAGACGTCGACGGCGTGTCCGCCGTTGGTGAGCACGGCGACGGCGACACCCGCGCCCGGCACCATGCGGAGGAATGCGTTCTGGCCGATCGTGCCGCCGTCGTGGCCGATGACGGGCCCGCCTTCCCAGTCGAAGAGCTCCCAGCCGAGGCCCCATGCGTCGCCCATCAGCCCGAGGTCCGGCAGCTCGACCTGACGTTCCTGCATGGCCTGCACGCTCACCGTCGAGAGCACACGGGTGCCGTCCGCGGCGACGCCGCCGTCCAGATGCATCCGGGCGTACGTCACGAGGTCGCGCGCCGTCATCGCGAGCATCGATCCGGCAGGGGCGTTGGAGCGCACGAGGCTCCACACGGGTGCCGGGACCGGTTCGTCGCCGTCCTCGGACGGGAGATGACCGAGTGCGGCGCGGAACATGATCGCCTCCGCCGCGGAGGTGGCGAGATGGGTGAGCCCGAGCGGTGTCGCCAGATGCGTGCGCAACGCCTGGTCGAAGGACGTCCCGCGCAGCACCTCGACGATCCGGCCGAGCACCACGAAGGCGGCGTTGTTGTACGAGAAGCGCTCGCCGGGTGCGAACAGCTGCGGGGCATCCGTGATCGTGGCGAGGTACTTCTCCACGGCGTCGTCGCCCACCCCGGTGTCGTTGAACAGGTCGCCCTCGAATCCGCTCACGTGGCTGAGGAGCTGGCGCGGGGTGATGGCGCTCGCCGCCGCCTCGTCGGCGATCGCGAACGCCGGGACGACGTCGCGCACCGGCGCATCGAGGTCCAGCAGACCCTCGTCGACGAGCTGCATGATGAGCGTCGCCGTCCAGGTCTTGGTGATGGACCCGATCTGGAAGACCGAGTCCTCGTCGGCTTCGACTCCGGTGTTGCGGTTCAGGATGCCGGCGGCGGCGGTGACGACCTCGCCGTCGGACAGGACCGCGACGGATGCCGCGGGGACGTGCGCGTCGGCGAGCAGCGCGGGCAGGTTCTCCCGCACCCAGCTGCCGATTTCGTTCAGTTCGGACACGTGCGCTCCTCTTCGTCGAGTCGGCCGTCGCCACGGAGGGGGACGGCGATGCGCCGAGACTATTGGCGGGTTCCGGTTCGTCGTTGGTGCCCGGCGACGAGATGTGCGCCGCCCTTGGTGCCGCCGGACGAAGAGCTCAGCGCTCGAGGCGTCAGGCGTCGCCGCGCACGGCACGTCCCGGCAGGGCATCGGGCACGATGTCGCCGTCCCGCACCACCGCCGTGCCGTGCACGAGCAGGTGCCGGACGCCCCGGGATGGGCGGGTCGGGTCGGCGTAGCTGGCGCGATCGGTCACGGCGTCCGGGTCGAGGATCACCAGGTCGGCGTCGGCGCCCACGCCCAGGTGGCCCTTCCGTCGCATCCCGGAGGCGACCTCGTCCAGCACGCGGGCGGGGAGGGTGGAGCAGCGGCGGAAGGCCTCCAGCCAGCTCCACTCCCCGCTTTCCCGCACCATCAGGCGCAGCGACTTGAGGAACGTGCCGGCGGTGCGCGGATGCGTGTGCCCACCGGGCGGGAGTGGCCAGTCCCGCTGCTCGTACACGGAGGAGCCGTCGGGCTGCGTCCACGACACCGGCATGGCGTCGCTCGCGACGATCGCGTCCGGGTAGGCCAGCGCGCGGTGGAGGTGGGCGCGGTCGAAGGGGTCGGCCTCGTCGAGGAAGGTGACGATGCAGGTGGCGCCGGGATCGGAGGCGCGGAGCTCGCGCAGCCGGGTCTCGTCGGCGATCCGCTCGCCCGTCTCCACGAGGAGGAGCGACTGCGGCGTGATGCCGAGGCCGGGGAGCTTCTCCGGCGCGAGGAAGAAAGCCCCGATGGCTGTGCTCCCCGCGCCGTACGGATAGGCCTCGACGGTCACCCGGGAGCCGGCGGCCCGACTGCGGTCGAGGAGCGCGAGCACCCGGTCGACGTGGCGGAGCGAGGTGCTGTTCACGTGGCAGTGGTGCATGGCGGCGCCGGTCTCGGCCGCAGCCCGGACGAGTTCCTCCGACCCGTCGATCGGGGTCCGCGGATCGGCCTCGATCAGTTCGCGGACGTGGGTGAAGGTCGGGGCGTGTGCGGCGGCGGCGATCCGGGCGAGGGCCAGGTACTCGTCCGGGTCGGATCGCGGGGCGTAGCCCATCAGCACGCCGATGCCGAGAGCTCCGGCGGACAGCTCGGCCTCCAGGAGGCGCAGCCAGCGGCGACGCTCGACGGGGGAGGAGGACCGCTGCCACTCGCTGAGGCCGAGTAGGTCCATCGACGCGGTGAAGTCGGCGACGGGCACGCGGCCGAGGTGAGCGAGGGCGCGGGCCTGCGCCCAGGAGGCGGAGAACCCGTAGTTCAGGGGGCGTCCGTCCGCGGCGGCGCGCGCGAAGGCCTCCGCGATCGGCATGAGCCCGGCCTCGAGGTCGAGTGCGGTGGTCACGCCGTCCATCGCCTGGAGCCGCTGACCGGCGATCGAGTGCACGTGGCTGTGCAGGTCGACGAAGCCGGGGCCGACGATCGCCCCGTCCGCCTCGATCACGTCGGCGCCGACGGGCGCGGCGAGATCCCGCCCGATGGCCCGCACCCGCCCGTCGGCGATCAGCAGGTCGGCGGTCCGGTCCGTCTCGGTCATCGGGTCGATCACGCGCCCGCCGCGTACCAGGGTGTCCACCCCGCCACCCTCGCACCCTCCGCGCGGCGCGTCCCGTGCCGTCGGACGAAACCAGGGCGTGCTTCCGGTGCGCTCCCACGAACTCCGGTGCCCCGTCGAGGTGCACGGGGCATCGTCGGCAGACATAATGAAGTAGTCATGTGACCGTGCACACGCGAGGAGGCTGGATGTCCACCTCCTCCGAGCGTGCCCGCATGCCCAGCATCCGCGACGTCGCCCGCCTCGCCGGCGTCTCCCACCAGACGGTGTCCCGGGTGCTCAACGACCACCCCAGCATCCGCCCGGAGACCAAGGCGAAGGTCCTCGACGCGATCGCCGTCCTCGACTACCGCCCCAACCTCGCCGCCCGCGCGCTCGTGACGAGCAAGTCGAACATGCTCGGCATCCTCTCCGCGACGATCGGCGAGTTCGGACCGACGTCGTCCATCGCCGGCATCGAGGACGCGGCGCGGGAGGAGGGGTACTCCGTCTCCACGCTCAATCTCCCCGCGACCACGCCGGAGGCGATCGGCAACGCCGTGCGCCAGCTCGAGCGCGAGCAGGTCGACGGCATCGTGGTGCTCGCGCCGCAGGTGCGCGTCTTCCATGTCCTACGCGGCATGAACGTCACGATGCCGTTCGTGACCCTGCAGACGGCCTCGGGATCGGACGGCGTGAGCCTCTCGGCTGACCAGGTGGCGGGGGCGAAGGCGGCCACGGAGCACCTGATCGCTCTGGGCCACAGCGACATCCTCCATCTCGCCGGCCCGCAGGACTGGATCGAGGCCGAGTCCCGGATGCGCGGGTACCTCGATGCGCTCCGCGACGCCGACCTTTCCACGTTCCCACCGATCCGCGGCGACTGGACGGCCGACTTCGGCTACTTCGCCGGCAAGGAGCTCTCGCTGCGGCGCGACTTCACGGCGGTGTTCGCGGCGAACGACCTCATGGCGATCGGGCTGCTCCACGGCTTCCGCGACGCCGGGCTGCGCGTGCCGCACGACGTGAGCGTGATCGGCTTCGACGACATCCCGGTCGCGGCGCACGTGGCGCCGACGCTCAGCACGGTGCATCAGGACTTCCCCGAGCTCGGCCGACGCGCCGTGCGCATCCTCCTCGCCGAGATCCGCGGTGAGAAGCCCCCCGCGTTCGGCCCTCTGCAGACCCTTCTGCGGGCGCGCGAATCCGCTGCATCACGGTAGCGACACGAAAACATGCCGCGGACTTGACACCGCTCCCGCGGAAGACGACGATATACCGATGTGAACGGTCACATCGAAGGTGACCGCACGTCGCGAGGAAGATCCGTGAGCACCACAGCAACGTTGCCGACCGTGTCAGGTCCGATCCTGGAGATGCGCCGCATCACCAAGGAGTTCCCGGGAGTCAAGGCGCTCGCCGACGTCTCGATCACCGTCCGCGCCGGTGAGATCCATGCGATCTGCGGCGAGAACGGCGCCGGGAAGTCGACGCTGATGAAGGTCCTCTCGGGGGTATATCCCTACGGGACCTACGACGGCGAGATCCTCCTGTACGGCCAGGAGCAGCGCTTCAAGGACATCGCTGCCAGCGAGCAGGCCGGCATCGTCATCATCCACCAGGAGCTCGCGCTCATCCCGGAGCTCTCGGTCACCGAGAACATCTTCCTCGGCAACGAGATCCGCCGCTTCGGGCGCATCGACTGGCAGGCGCAGAAGGAGCGCACGATCGAGCTCCTCGCCCGCGTGGGGCTGGATGAGGACCCTGACGTCCCGGTCAAGACGCTCGGCGTCGGCAAGCAGCAGCTCATCGAGATCGCCAAGGCGCTCAACAAGGACGTCAAGCTGCTCATCCTCGACGAGCCGACCGCGGCGCTCAACGAGAACGACTCGCAGCACCTCCTCGACCTGATCCTCGGGCTCAAGGCCAAGGGCATCGCGTCGATCATGATCAGTCACAAGCTCAACGAGATCGAGCAGATCGCCGACGAGATCACGATCATCCGCGATGGCCGTACGGTCGAGACGCTCGACATCTCCCGCGGCGAGATCAACGAGGACCGCATCATCCGCGGCATGGTCGGCCGGTCGCTGGAGAGTCGCTACCCGGACCGCACGCCGGAGATCGGCGAGGTGTTCTTCGAGGTCAAGGACTGGTGGGTCCAGCATCCGACCGTGCCGGAGCGCATGGTCGTGAAGGGGTCGAGCATCAACGTCCGTCGTGGCGAGGTCGTCGGCATCGCCGGGCTCATGGGGGCCGGCCGTACCGAGCTGGCGATGAGCATCTTCGGCCGCTCCTACGGCACGTTCCTCTCCGGCACGATCGTGAAGGACGGACAGGAGATCGAGCTCCCCGACGTCGCCGCCGCCATCAAGCACGGGCTCGCCTACGTGAGCGAGGACCGCAAGGTGCTGGGCCTCAACCTCCTCGACACCATCAAGCGGTCCATCGTCGCGGCGAAGCTCTCCAAGATCGCGCACCACGGCGTCGTCGACTCCCGCGAGGAGTTCTCGGTGGCGGAGCGGTACCGCAAGGCGCTGCGCATCAAGACCCCGTCGGTGGAGGAGGGCGTCGGCAAGCTGTCCGGCGGCAACCAGCAGAAGGTCGTCCTGGCGAAGTGGATGTTCACCGACCCCGACCTGCTGATCCTCGACGAGCCCACCCGCGGCATCGACGTCGGCGCCAAGTACGAGATCTACGCGATCATCAACGAGCTCGCCGCGCAGGGCAAGGGCGTGATCGTCATCTCCAGCGAGCTGCCCGAGCTGCTCGGCATCTCCGACCGCATCTACACCGTGTTCGAAGGCCGGGTCACCGACTGCATCCCGGCCGACCAGGCGACCCCCGAAGACCTCATGCGCAGCATGACCTCCGCGACCCAGAAAGCAACCGCATGACCACCGACTCGACCACCGCGAAGCGCGGCTTCCACTTCAAGGACATCACGAAGATGTTCGGGGGAGGGCAGTCGACCCTCCGTCAGTTCGGCATCCTCGGCAGCCTCGTCGTCATCCTCGTCGTCTTCCAGGTGCTGACGTGGATCTTCAAGGGCACCGGACTGACGCTGTCCTCCGGGAACCTCATCAACGTCGTCAACCAGTACTCGTACATCCTGATCCTGGCGATCGGCATGGTGATGGTCATCATCATGGGACACATCGACCTCTCGGTCGGATCGGTCGCCGCGTTCACGGGCATCGTCGTGGCGAAGGCCATGCAGGACTGGAACCTCCCCTGGCCGCTGGGCATCCTCCTCGGTCTCGGTGTCGGCGTGCTCGTCGGCGCCTGGCAGGGATTCTGGGTCGCCTACGTCGGGGTGCCGGCGTTCATCGTGACGCTGGCCGGCATGCTGTTCTTCCGCGGTGCGAACCAGGCGGTGGGTGACTCTCAGTCCGTGCCCGTGCCGGAGGGCTTCAAGATCATCGGTGCCGGCTACCTGCCGGAGATCGCCCTGCCCCTGCCGTTCAACATCCCGACCATGCTGCTGGCGCTCGCCGGTGTCGCATGGATCGTGTTCTGGGAGATCCGCACCCGGCGCATCCAGCGCAAGATGGGCTCCGACATGGCGCCCATCTGGGTGAGCGTGACGAAGGTCGTCCTCATCTCGGCCGTCATCCTCATCGCCGGCTGGCTGTTCGCCACGGGGCGCGAGGGCACGAGCTTCCCGATCTCGGGCGTCATCCTCCTCGCCCTCGTCATCCTCTACTCGTTCATCACGAACAACACCGTCTTCGGCCGCCACATCTACGCGGTCGGCGGCAACCGCCAGGCCGCGCGCCTCTCGGGCGTGAAGGACCGTTGGGTGGACTTCTTCGTGATGATGAACATGTCGGTCCTGGCCTCGCTCGCCGGCATGATCTACGTCGCGAGGGCGACCGCCTCGGGCCCGCAGGACGGCAACGGCTGGGAGCTCGACGCGATCGCCTCCGTCTTCATCGGCGGCGCGGCCGTCTCCGGCGGCATCGGCACGGTGATCGGGTCGATCATCGGTGGTCTGGTGATGGCGTTCCTGAACAACGGCCTCGCGCTGCTCGGCGCCGGTGCCGACGTGGTCTCGATGATCAAGGGCCTCGTGCTGCTGTTCGCCGTCGGCGTCGACGTGTGGAACAAGCAGCAGGGTCGTCCGTCGATCACCGGCTTCCTCACGCGCCGTCTCGGCCGCAAGCAGGACCCGGCCACCGACACGTTCGATCCCACGAAGACCAACTACCCCACCAGTCAGAAGTACGAAGCCCCCGCCGTCGAGGAGACGCGCGGATAGTAAGGGCCACGTCGCGCAACGCAGGCGCGGCGGGACCTGCACACACCAGAGAAAGAGATCACATGAAGAAGATCCTTCTGTCGGCGACAGCGCTTGTCGTCGCGGGCGCATTCGCCCTCACCGGCTGCTCCTCGGAGCGCGGCGGTGGGGACTCGGGTTCGGGGTCGGGCGAGGAGACCGCCTCGGGCTTCGACGCCGGCTCCACGATCGGTGTCGCTCTGCCCGACAAGACCTCGGAGAACTGGGTCCTGGCCGGTCAGCTGTTCACCGACGGCCTGGAGAAGGCCGGTTTCAAGGCGGACGTGCAGTACGCGCCCGCCAGCAACACGGTCGCCGAGCAGCAGAACCAGATCCAGGCGATGGTCACCGGTGGCGCCAAGGTCATCATCATCGGTGCCAAGGACGGCAAGCAGCTCACCACGCAGGTGGAGGCCGCCCGCGACGCGGGTGTCGCGGTCATCGCCTACGACCGTCTCATCGAGAACACCGACGCCGTGGACTACTACGTCGCCTTCGACAACTTCGAGGTCGGCAAGCTCCAGGGCCAGGCGCTGCTCGACGGCCTCGCCGAGCGCGCGGGACACGAGGCGCCGTACAACATCGAGCTGTTCTCGGGCTCGCCGGACGACGCCAACTCGGCGGTGTTCTTCAACGGGGCGATGGAGGTGCTGCAGCCGAAGATCGACGACGGCACGCTGAACGTCGTCTCCGGGCAGACCGAGATCTCCCAGACGGCGACCGAGGGCTGGAAGCCGGAGAACGCACAGCGTCGCATGGACTCGATCCTCACGTCGAGCTACGGCTCGGAGACGCTCGACGGCGTCCTGTCCCCGAACGACACCCTCGCCCGCGCCATCATCACCTCGGCGCAGCAGGCAGGCAAGCCCGTCCCGGTGGTAACCGGTCAGGACTCCGAGGTCGAGTCGGTGAAGTCGATCATGGAGGGCGTGCAGTACTCTACGATCAACAAGGACACCACGCTGCTCGTGGAGCAGGCCATCAAGATGGTCGGTCAGCTCCAGAAGGGCGACGAGGTCGACGTCAACGACACCGACCAGTACGACAACGGCAAGAAGGTCGTCCCGGCCTACCTGCTCCCGCCGGTCATCGTGACCAAGGAGAACGCGGCCGAGGCGTACGCCAACGTTCCGAGCCTCCTCGAGATCGTGAAGTCGTACGAGTAAGCAGAAGCGAGACCGTCCTCGTTCCCCGCGAACGTCGGGCACGACGAGCCGTCCGGACCTTCGGGTCCGGGCGGCTCGTCGCCGTTGTCAGGGCTCAGCCTCGTGGCGTCAGCTGCCGGAGTGCCTTCTTCGCGTGATCAGGGCAAGAAGGAGGGCACAGGCCGACAGGGTCACGGCGACCGCGACGGGGGAGAGCGGACCGGCTCCGCTGGCGAGCGTCCAGCCGCCCCAGGCCGGACCGATCACGGCACCGAGGTTCAGGGCGGCGGTCGCGTAGGACCCTCCCATCGTCGGGGCGGCGGAGGCGGCGTACAGGACGCGGGTGATCAAGGTGCTTCCCACGCCGAACGAGGCCATGCCCTGCACGAAGACGAGAACCAGCAGCGCGACCGGCTGATCCGCGACCGTCGCCAGGACGATCCAGCCGCCCAGGAGCAGCGGTCCACCGACGGCGAGCAACGCGCCCGAGTGCCGATCAGCGTATCGACCGGCGATGGTCACGCCGAGGAACGAGCCGAGACCGAACAAGACGAGCGCGACCGAGACCGCAGCGTCGGGCAGACCGGCGATCTCGGTGACGATCGGCGCCAGGAACGTGAAGACCGCGAAGGTCCCCGCGTTCACCAGCGCCGCCAGGATCATCGCGAGGGCGAGAGGCGGTGTCACCAGGAGGGCGATTTCCGCGCGCAGGGACGGTGCCTTCCTGGCGGGATGCGCCGGCGCCGGGGCTGCTCCGGATGTCGACCGGGGCTGCGCCGGCGTCGCGCCCCGGATCGTCGTCGGCACTCCACGGAGGATCCCGAGGAGTGCGGGGAGACAGAGCAGCGCGACGGCGGCGAAGGTGGCCCGCCAGCTCGATGCGCTGCCGAGCACCGCCCCCGCAGGGACGCCGACGACGGTGGCGATGGTCGTCCCCGAGAGCACCACCGCGAGGGCGCGTCCCGTGCGTTCGCGGGGGACGAGGAGAGTCACCGTACGGAGAGCGACGGCGAGGAACCCCGCGTTCGCGAGGGCGCTGAGCACGCGCATGACGAGGAGGAGCTCGAAGGCAGACGTCACCGCGCCGACGACATGGCACGCGGCGAAGAGCGCCAGGCAGGCGATGAGCGTGCGACGCGGCGGCCACTCGCGCGCGAACGCGGCCATGGCGGGCGCGCCCACGACCATGCCGACGGCGAAGGCCGAGGTGAGGAGACCGGTCGTGCCGACCGGGACGTGGAGGTCGTCCGCGATCGCGGGCAGGAGTCCAGCGAGCATGAACTCCGAGGTGCCCATGACGAAGACCGCCAGGGCAAGCGCATAGAGGGGGAAAGGCATCGAGTGCTCCGAGGTGAGAGGGAAGTGGAGGGCTTCTCGTCACCACGGTCAGCGCCCGGGTCACCGGCGCGCGCCCGCCGACAGGGCGGACGAAGGGATCAGCGGTTCACGGGGCTGACGGTGTGACCGGCAGCCCCCGACCTGTCTGATTCGGGACTCGACATGCCCTCCACCCTACGGCTGATCGGCGTGCCTGCGTGATCGGTGTGCAGGCGCGATCGGTGTGCCTGCGTGATCAGCCGGCGGTGGTCCTGGCGTCGGGCGAAGACCACGGGGGATCCTCGGCGAAGGTCACGGTGTGCGGAGGCGGCGGTCGGTCGATGTAGCTCCGGCCGGTGGGGCTCGTCCACTCCAGAACGCCGCCCGGCCCCTGCTCGACGTGCCACGGAGAGTGGTGTTTGAGCATGTGATGTCGTCGACAGAAGGTCGCGAGGTTGTCGTGCACGGTCTCTCCGCCGAGCGCCGCATCGTGATTGTGATCGAGGTCGCACTTCCGGGGCGCGAGGCCGCAGCCGGGGAAGCGGCAGCGTTGATCGCGGGCCCGCAGGTGCCGGCGGAGGTCTTCGCTCGGGCGATACCGGTCGACGGCCAGCAGCGCCCCGCTGAACGGGTGGGTGAGCACCCGGTCCCATCCGCTCGCTGCGCCGGCCAGTCGGCGGGCCGTGGCCGGATCGATCGGGATCACCCCGTCGAGCTCGGCGGCGAGGATCGGAGTGCCGCCCGTGGCCCCTTCCTGCTCGCCGTGCATCAGGGTCAGCACCGGCACGGTGACCTCGACGCGCGCTCGAAGTTCCGAGAGCAGTCCTTCTTCCGAGTCATGTCCCGCCGGAGCGCCCGTCAGGACGAGGTCGGCGAGCAGGTCCGCGCGCAGCTGATCCACGGTCCTGTCGTCGGGGATGCTCTCCTCCGCCTCCCGACGGTGTGCTCGCGCGTTCTCCTCCCGCACGGCATGCGCCATCTGGGAGAGCCGGTCGAACATGCCGTGCACGAGGGCCGCAGGGCCGCGCGCACCGAGTTCGGCCATGCCATCCTCGAGGTCGGTCACCCACACGCGGCGCAGCTCACTGGCGTCGCGGTGTCGCTCGACGAGCGTCCGCTCCTCGAACCGGTCGGCCAGTCGGCGCACGAGCCGGCGTATCCGGTTCGGAGACTCCGCAGCGGCCACCTCGACCGCCTCCGTCGCGAAACGCGAGCGGTCGTCCGGGTCATCGAGATGAGCGCCCGCCTCCACGATCAGCCGCGCGTGCGCGGCGCTGATCCGTCCGGCGCCTTGGGCCTCCCAGACGGTGGGGAACCGCTCGACCAGCCAGGACGCCTCGGACATCCGCCGTTCGATCGTGCGGTCGCTGACGCGCTGTGCGGCCCCGATCTCCGCGGCGACCGTGCGGATCGCCATGTCGCCGCCGTCCGGATGACGCGCCTGCCGAGCGATGTCGACCGCAAGCCGCCCCGCCATCGCCAGGAGACCATCCCGCGCGGCCTGCATGCTGCTCAGCGTCTTCTCGGCCGCTTCCAGCCCCTCCACCAGATCGGCGAGCATCGCCATCTGGGAGTCGGTCGCGTCGAGCAGTGCGGGCATGACGTCAGTCCATCACCGACCACTGACATTCGAACGAAGGTTCGAAGGAATCTGGCCGAAAGTCGTATCACGAAAGGATAACGACCGTGGTTGACTGGCTCCGTGCTCCTGAACGTCATCGAAGCCGGGGAGGGCGACCGCGTCGCCGTGCTGCTGCACGGCATGATGGGGTCCGCCGAGAGCTGGCACCGCGTGGTCCCGCTGCTCGTGGAACGCGGCTTCCGCGTGCTGGCGCTCGATCTGCCCGGCCACGGCCTCTCGCCGCGTGACCCGGAGCTCACGATCGAGTCGGCGGCCGATGCCGTCGTCGAGACTCTGGCGCAGGTCGCGGCCGGCTGCGATGCCGAGGGCACCCCGGGGGGCCGCGCCTGCTCCACCCTCGCCGTCGCCGTGGGGCACTCCTTCGGAGCCACGGTGCTCGCCGCCGCCGCGCCCCGCCTCGACCCGGGCCTCGCGGTCTACGTCGACGCGCCGCTCGCCCTGCAGGGCGGCCAGGATCGTGCCGTGCTCGTGTCGCAGTACGAGCATGACCGCCGCGAGCGGATGTCGCCCGCCGACCTCCGCCGCCTCCGTCCCTTCTACTCCGTCGACGACGCCACGGTCGAGGCGCGGGCGGCCGAGCGGTTCGACCCGCCGACGGCGGCCTCCGTCTCCTGCGGGGAGGACGGCCATTGGACCGCCGCCCCCGGCTCCATCGTCGTGCGTGCGGAACCCAGCGCCTGGGTGACCGATGAGGACGCGCGACGGTTCGAGCACGGCGGGGTGACGGTGCGCAGCATCCCCGGCGCCGCCCACACCGTCTGGTACAGCCACTTCGAGGTCTTCACCGCCGCGCTGCCGGAGCTCTTCGCCCCCTCGCTCGTCTGACCGGGCGACCGCCCGACGCGGCGCGACTACCCTGGAGAGGACATGGCACATCTTCTCGGGGCCGAAGCCCTGCACCTCGAATACCCGACCCGCGTCGTCTTCGACGCCGTGACCCTCGGCATCGAGGAGGGCGACCGCATCGGCATCGTCGGCCGCAACGGCGACGGCAAGTCCAGCCTTCTCGCCATGCTCGCCGGCCGGAAGGAACCGGACTCCGGGCGCGTGACCGTGCGCGGCGGCACCCGCATCGGCGTCCTCGACCAGGCCGACACGCTCCCCGACGACATCACGATCGCCGCCGCCGTGGTCGGCGACATGGCCGAGCACGAATGGGCCGGAGACGCCCGCGTCCGCGATGTGATCGAGGGGCTGCTGACGGATCTGCCGTGGGACGCGCAGATCGGCTCCCTCTCCGGCGGGCAGCGCCGCCGTGTGTCCCTCGCGAAACTGCTCACGGGCGACTGGGACGTCATCGCGCTCGATGAGCCGACGAACCACCTCGACGTCGAGGCGATCACGTGGCTCGCCGGGCACCTCAAGAAGCGCTGGCCCGCGAACGCCGGAGCCCTCCTCGTCGTGACCCACGACCGGTGGTTCCTCGACGAGATCTGCACCGAGACGTGGGAGGTGCACGACCGCATCGTCGAGCCCTTCGAGGGCGGCTACGCGGCCTACATCCTGCAGCGGGTCGAGCGCGACCGCATGGCGGCGGCGACAGAGGCGAAGCGGCAGAACCTCGCCCGCAAGGAGCTCGCCTGGCTGCGCCGCGGTGCCCCGGCCCGCACCAGCAAGCCGAAGTTCCGCATCGACGCCGCCAACGAGCTCATCGCCGACGTGCCCGAGATCCGCGACAAGGTCTCGCTGCAGTCGCTCGCCGTCTCGCGGCTGGGCAAGGACGTCGTCGACCTGCTCGATGTGGGGGTGACGTACCCTTCGACAAGCTCAGGGACCCAGGGAGGCTCAGGGACCCAGGGAGGCTCAGGGACCCAGGCGGGCTCAGGGACCCAGGCGGGCTCAGGGACCGGCGGGAAGACCGTGCTGAAGGACGTGGAGTGGCGGATCGCCCCGGGCGAGCGCACGGGCATCCTCGGTGTGAACGGTGCCGGGAAATCCACCCTCCTCGGGCTCATCTCCGGCACGGTCGAGCCCACCGAGGGGCGGATCAAGCGCGGGAAGACCGTGCAGGTCCGTACGCTCACGCAGCGCCTCGACGAACTCCTGCCGCACTGGAACGACCCCGTGCGCGTGGTCATCTCGGGTCTGCGCACCTCGTACACGCTCGGCGCCGGGTCGAAGGCGCAGGACCTCACGCCCGGACAGCTCCTGGAGCGACTCGGGTTCTCCTCCGCCCAGCTCTCGACGCCGGTGAAGGACCTCTCGGGCGGACAGCAGCGTCGGTTGCAGCTGCTGCTCGTGCTGCTCGACCAGCCGAACGTGCTCATCCTCGACGAGCCCACGAACGACATGGACACCGACATGCTCGCCGCCATCGAGGACCTCCTCGACTCCTGGTCGGGCACGCTCCTCGTCGTCAGCCACGACCGGTACTTCCTGGAGCGGGTGACGGACCAGCAGTACGCGATCCTCCCGGGGCCGGACGGCGCGGGGCGCCTGCGGCATCTCCCCGGCGGCGTCGACGAGTACCTGCGCCTGCGGCAGCGCGTCGAGAGCGCCCCGGCGACCTCGACGGCGGCGTCGGCCCCCGCAGCGAGCGGTCTCGACGGCGCGGCTCTCCGGGCGGCGCAGAAGGAAGCGGCCGCCCTCGAGCGTCGCATCCAGAAGCTCACGCAGCAGGTCGACGCGGCCAAGCACGCCCTCGCCGACCATGACCAGTCCGACTACGCGGGCCTCGGCGAGCGGATGAAGGCGATCACCGCGCAGGAGGCCGAGATCGAAGAGCTGGAGCTGCGCTGGTTCGAACTCACGGAGCAGATCGGCTGACGGAGGAATATCCTTCTCCCACGACTGTTGGGAGTAGCGATGGAAGGCCTCGAAGTAACCGTCCTGCTCGGACTCACGATCCTCGTCGGAACCCTGATCGCCCCGCGCGTGCGTCTCGCGCTGCCGCTCGTCCTCGTCATCCTCGGTCTGGCGCTGGGATTCATCCCGCCGCTGCGTGAGGTCCAGCTGCCGCCGGAGACCGTGCTGCTGCTGTTCCTGCCGGTGATGCTGTTCTGGGAGAGCCTGACCACGTCGCTGCGGTCGATCCGCCGCGACTTCCGCTACATCGTGCCGATGAGCACGCTCCTCGTCGTCGCCTCCGCGTTCGCGGTGGCCGGCATCGGCGTGCTGTTCGGCATGCCCTGGGAGATCGCGCTCATCCTGGGTGCTGCGGTCGCACCGCCCGATGCCACGGCCGTCGCGGCCCTCGGTCGGCTGCTGCCGCGTCGGATGTTCATGAAGCTCAAGGCCGAGAGCCTGACCAACGACGGCACCGCGCTCGTGCTCTACGCCATCGCCGTGTCCCTCGCGCTGGGCGGCCAGGTCACGCCGCTCTCGGTCACCTGGGACGTTCTGGTGTCGTACGTGGGCGGGATCGCCGCGGGGATCGTGGTCGCGGCCCTGGCCACGCTGCTGCTGCGCCGCATCTCCTCCACCATCGTCATCAACGTCACGCTGCTGCTCGTGCCGTTCTCCGCGTTCCTCATCGCCGAGCTCGTCCACGCGTCGGGCGTGCTCGCCGTGGTCGTCGCCGGACTGATCGTCGCCTGGGTGTCGCCGCGCGTGACGACGGCGGCCTCGCGCCGACAGGCCGACGCGGCCTGGCCGTTCGGCGTCTTCCTCCTGAACGGGGCGCTGTTCGTGCTCATCGGCCTCGAGGTGCAGTTCGTCGCGCACGAGATCTCCGCCGCCGCCATCGGCCGCCTGGTGCTCGTGACGCTCGCCGTGTGGGCGACGCTCTTCGCCGTCCGGTACGTGTTCCAGCTCCTCAACGTGCTGTTCCAGCGTCGCCCGGCCGAACGCCCGCCGCGCGGCGCCCGCTCCCGCGCCCGACTCGTGTCCACGGTCGCCGGCATGCGCGGAGCGGTGTCGCTGGCGATCGCACTGTCGGTGCCGACCGGCGTCTCCGAGGGGAGCGTCGTGGGCGGCCGTGACGAGATCGTCTTCGTCACCGCCGGCGTGATCCTGCTCAGCCTCCTCGTGCAGGCGCCTCTCCTCCCCGCGCTCGTGCGCTGGGCGCGATTCCCGGTCGACCATGCCGAGGACGAGGAGTACGAGCTCGCCGAGCGCGCGATCTCCGGAGCGGCCCTGGCCGCGCTCGACGACCTCGCCGCCGAGCACGGCATCGGCCAGGAGGTGCGCGATCGGGTGCGTGCCGAGGGGTACCAGGCGCTGGAGTTCGCGAACGCCCGGACGCTCGCGCGGGAGCAGGCGCTCATCGACGCCGAGGCCGAGGCGCTGGACGAGATGCTCGGCGAGCCCGATCCCTACGGCACCGGGGGAGATGCGCGCAGCCGCGAGGACGAGGACGCGGGTGACGTCGCGGTGTCGGCCGGGACCGCCCCCGACCCCGAGGCGACCGACGGCACGACGCTGCAGATGATCGCGACCTCCGCCGACGTCGACCTCGCCCAGCGGTCACCGCTCGTGCGACACGAGGAGCACACCCGGCTCAAGCTCGCGCTGCTCGACCGCAAGCGCGAGGTCCTGCTCGGGCTCCGCGGCGCCGGCACCGTGGACGACATGGTGGTCCGCCGGATCTCCGCCCGTCTCGACCTGGAGCAGGTGCGTCTGCAGGGCATCGAAGAGCTCGACTGACCCGCCTCGCACGCGGCTATGCGGTTTCGTCGTTCCCGTCCCGATCAGACAGGACTTGCGAAGCGGGACCGGGCGCACGCTTGCGCCCGGTCCCGCTCCGGTAGCAACGGCTACACGCCTGAAAGATCCACCCAGTGCGTCAGCTTCAACCATGCGCTCCCGGTTCCCGAGAGCTTGAACTTCACCTCGGCGAGCACCCGGGGAGAGGTGAGCGAGTTCTGCGGCGGCTTGGTCTGGAAGCCCCACCCCGTGTTGTAACTGTAGGTATTCGTCGTGGGGGCCTTCTTGATGATGGACGGTGAGCCTCCGCCGCTGTAAATCTCTACCTTTCGACCCTGGAGGGCGAACCCGGGATCTGGCGTCCATCGACCGGTGACCTTCTCTGTCCGGATCTGATCGCCTTTGCTGTTCAGGCTGTAGGTAATCGTGATGGACGACTTGACCGATCCGTTGTCGTGGTTGCCGCCCACCGAGGAGCGTGGAGCCACGACACCGGGGATTACGGGCGCGCTCGGGACGGGAGGAGAAGGAACTCGCGTCTCTATGGTGGCGGTAGTGCTGCCCTCCTCAACCGGTATCTGCTCTGTCTGCTGGTAGACGATCTCTCCAGTTCGTACGTCTGACACGACGATCGTGGATGACGCATACGAAGGCTTCTCTTCGGTAGCCGCATACGCGGCTGACGTGAGGGAGAGGGAAAGTGCCGCGGCTGCGGCGACCGCGAGTCCGGCCTTCTGATGTCTGTTCATGATTTCTCCGGTCGTTGCTGTGGCGCCAGACGGCGCCTTCGCTCGGATGAGCGCGTCGAGCCCAGCACGTGCACCGAATTCTGGCGAAGACTGTTTCCTTGTCTTACGCGATCCGGTGCCGTGGGGAATGCGCCACCGCGGGCTCCACGTACCCCAGCAACCGAGGGTGCCACGCGGCTATGACGCCGTGTGACATCCCGATTCCGCGACAACGCGGCCTCCTGCCTAACGTTGTCGAGTCCCGCCAGGAAGGAACCCCTCATCATGTCCCGCCGCACCACCTCCGCCCTCGCCGCGCTCGCCGCGGTCCCGCTGTTCGTCGCCCTTGCCGGGTGCGCCACCTCGTCCGACGCGGGGTCCGGCGACGGCGGTTCCGAGAACGAGACCGTCAAGATCGGCGTGGTCGGCGAGAGCGACCCGCAGTGGCCCGCTTTCGTGGATGCGGCGGCTGACGCCGGCATCACGGTCGAACTCGTCGACTTCGGCTCGTACGAGCTGCCCAACCCGGCGCTGAGCGAGGGGGAGATCGACCTCAATCAGTTCCAGCACGTCGTGTACCTGGCGCAGTACAACGAGGCCTCGGGGGATGACCTCGCGGCGATCGGTTCGACGCAGATCTACCCGCTCGGTCTCTACTCGACGAAGTACGACTCGGTGAAGGACATTCCTGAGGGGGAGACCGTCGCGGTTCCCGACGACGCCTCCAACCAGGCCCGCGCGCTTCTCGTGCTTCAGGCCGCTGGCCTCGTCGAGCTTAAGGACGGCGGCACGGCTTTCTCTGATCTCGCAGATGTGGACGAGAGCAAGTCGTCGGTCAAGGTCACCGCGCTGGAGGCTGCTCTCACCCCGGAGGCTCTGCCCGACGTGGCTGCGGCCGTCATCAACAACGACTTCGTCGAGGATGCGGGCCTCTCGTTCGACGATGCGCTCTTCACCGACGACCCCGAGGACCCGAGCGCGCTCCAGTATGTGAACATCTTCGCGTCTCGCGCCGAGGACGTCGACAATGAGACATACCTCAAGCTCGTCGAGATCTTCCAGACCGACGAAGCTGTGCAGGAGGGGCTGGCGAAGTCGTCCGGAGGAACCGGTGTCACTCTGCAGACGCCGGCAGATGAGCTGGCCTCGCTGCTGAAGGACGTCCAGAAG